>JBAPTX010000289.1:0-24525 GCA_049282375.1 Calditrichia bacterium | reverse complement strand
CGGTTGGAATGGAAAGCGATCGACTGCCCGTCCGGCGAAAAAACCGGATTCAGGTCGCTGGCGGGATCAAAGGTCAGCCGTTCAATATTGCTGCCGTCCATTGCTGCAGAATATATATCGTAATTGCCGTCCCGATCGCTGAAATATACGATTTGGTCTGACCGGGGGGAAACATAGGGATTGACTTCATTAACATCGTCATCACCCAGTATCTTTTCCGGAGAGTCTCCATCCGCCTGCATGGCAAATATATCATAAGAGCCGTTTCGGTTGGAATGAAAGAAAATACGGCTGCCGTCCCCGTTATAACAGGCGCCGCCGTCATTTACTTTATTATCCGTAAGCTGCACCTGGAAGGCGCCGTTGGCATCCATCCGGTAAATATCACTGTTTTTCTCTGTGTAGGGGACACTCCGCAAATCGCTTCTTTCACTTACAAAAATAATTTGCCTGCCATCCGGAGCGTATCGCGGAAGCCAGTCATCAGCAACTGTTTCCGTTAAGTTATCGGATCTGTTTTCATTGGCCTGGCGTACATAAATATCCCGCACTTTATATTTTTTATCAATGGGGCGCTGGTCTTCCTCATTTGAAGTGTACAGAATCGTTTGTCCATCAGGGCTGTAGCAGGGCAACTCTTCATCGGCCGGTGTTTCAACTATCGCTTTGACATTACCGGAACTGAGCGCCAGCTCCATGATATCCCAGTTACCGTTGCGGTTCATCTGGAATATTATCTTTCCGCCGTCGGGCGAAAACATGGGAAAGGCTTCATCTTCGGATGAACGGGTCACCTGTTCGATGCGGAAATTTCCGCCAACAAACTCACTGATCCGCCGGGAATAGGCAGAACCGCCCCGTGCATTTAAAGCGGCACGGAAAGCCTTATACGCCCCCTGTTTTTCACCCGAATTCATCAGCAGCACACCATAATCATACTGCACTTCCGGATTAAAGGGATCTCTGCGGATGATATTCTCCATCACGGTGCGTGCTTTTTGGGGCATATTCTGCTCCTGATATTCCTGATAAAGCCGCATCTGAATTTCGGTATCATCGGGTTTTTCCGAATTCAATTTTTCCAGGTACCGGAGCCGTTCAGCGGGAGGCATGGCGTCATATTCGGCAGGTGAAAGTTTTTTTGGACCCCCACACTGCATCAGTGCCATTATGCCCGATAAGAGAAGCAGAAGCTGCACCAGACGGTAAATCCGATTTTTTATAGAGGGGAGCTTCAGGTGAACATCCGCAATTTTCATTATTTATCCCGTATTTTTTAATTGATCAATCCGTTTAAGTGCTTCGCGTTTTAAATCCACTACAATGCCGGGACGATCCACGATTTCCTGATACATGCGGATGGCATCATCTGTCCGCCCCATCTTTTCATAAGCCTGTCCGGAAAAATACAGTGCACTGGCTTCCCATTGCAATTTTGTTTTTTTAGACAGCAGAGGTATTTTCACAAATTCCCGGATGGCATCCTCATACTGCCCGGCATTGAAATAGGCTTCTCCGATATAAAATTGGATCTCCGGTTCCTGCTCGCTGCTGGCTTCAAACTTTACCTTACGCAGATGCTCCACTGCTTCCGAATACCGGTTGAGATGAATCAGGGCGGAGCCCATAATGATTTTTATATCCACCAGTTTTTCCGCTCCCGGATACGCCTCCACATAACTACGGGCGGTGGAAAGCACCCCGTCCCATAATCCCAGATCGCGATAGATGTAAATCAGGTTGGCAAGTGCCACTTTTTTGGTTTCGGGATCATCCGCAACTTCCACTGCTTTTTTAAATGCGCCCAGGGCCAGGTCATTTTTCTCATTGCGGTAATAAAGATTCCCCAATGAAATATAGACATTGGGCACCATCTCGCTCTGGGGATATTTGCGCACAAAAGCCGTCAGGATTTCCTGTGCCTTTTCATCCTTGTTCAGAGTGGTATAAGTCAACCCCAGATAATAATCGGCATCATCTGCAAAACTGCTTTTTTTGTATTTCCCGGCGACTGTTTTTAAATGATCTTCAGCACGGTCGAAATTTTTATTGCGGTAGTAGTATTTACCCAGTTCTAATTCAAAATGGGCCAGATATTCATCCAGTTTCTGATTTTTTTTGAACTGCTTTTCAAACGCATCGCGCCCGCCGTTATAGCGGCTGATTTCCCCTTGGTTAATCATGGAGATCAACTTCCGCCCTTCAAATTGAATCTTTTTTTCTTCATCCCTGCTGTTTGCCGCCAGTGTCCGGTAACTGGCTTCTGCTTTATCAAATTCTCCCCGGTTAAAATAAATATCGGCAATTTCCTCCATCGCCTGAATGTAAAAGGGGGAATTTTCATTTCGGGTAATCAGCTGCAACTGCAGCAGGCCGGCTTCCTTATCGCCTTCCGCTGCGGACATCTGTGCCAGCAGATAATAGGTCTCATCCTGCCGCACCTGATCTTCAGGATAAAAGAGATAATTCAGCAAATCCCGGCGGGCGCTTGTATAATCGTTCATTTTGAATTCGGCTTTGCCGGCAAAGAAATAATCCTGCGGATTTTCCGGTTTTTGCAGCCGCGCCAGCAGAAGATCGGAATTGGGCTGTGCCGCCAGATTCCTGCCGGTAAGTGCCAGGGCTTCCTGATTTTTATCTGCTTCCAGAAATACCTGCGGTAAACGATTCCTGCTGAGTTCAGCAGGTTCAGAATAGCCATATGAGTCGATCAGGCGGGAGAAAAATTCAGCTGCTTCCCCCCATTGGCCCTGCCGTTCGCGGATACGCCCCAGCAGGGCAAAGGCATCCGCTCTGTGACGGTGATGTTCAACATTCAGCAGGAATGCTTTCAGCGTTTCCGCGGCTTCTTCATATTTTTTTTGCTGAAAGTAGAGTTTTCCCAGCCGGAAATGCGCGCTGCCGGCATACTGCTGCCGGTCCGAACCCGTTACTGCTTTAAGCTGTTGAACGGCTGCCACCGTATCATGATTTTCCAGGTGAAGATCACTTAAAATTAACCGCGCTTCCGGCAGATAGGAAGAATTGGGGAATTTTTCAACAAAATGGTTCCAGTAGGAAAGGCGTTTTTCCAAAGGAAGGCCGCCGTCCGTTTCTCCCCCGGCGCTATACTGCAGAAAAGCAAAAGTAAGGGAATCCGGAAACGCAACATCATCCACATACTGCATGGCCTCTTTAAACCCCTGTTGTGCTTTTTCCTTTAACATGCCGCTGCCCTGCTGCTGGAATTCGGCGGTTTGCGCCTGGCGGCGGTATGCTTCCCCCAGTATAAAATTGGCCTCACCCAAAAGAGCGGGCTGCGAAGTTGTGCCGGTTACCGACTGCGCCAGTTGAACGGCTGATTTCATATCATTTAGTTCATGCAGGTAAACGCCTGCCAATTCTAGTTTTAACCGCTCTGGATTTTCCTGATTCAACATACGGCCCAGCAGCCCCGCCAGCTTTGCCACAGCCATGCCCTTGTCACCATTTTTACCTGCCAGCTGCACTTTCAGATAGGCGGTGGCTGAATCCGCTGCCGCAGAGGTCTCGTATTCGGTGGTGAGCTGCCGGAACAGACCGGCGGCTTCATCAAAATTGCCTTTATTATAGAAATATTTGGCCAGATCAAAAAGCAGATCATCCCGTGCAGGATGGCGGGGATTTATTTTCAGCAGCGAAGCATAAATTTCCCGGGCCGCAGCGGGATGCCCTTCTGATAAAGCCGCATGAAAGAGGTCAATTAATATGGAAGCGGCCTGGGGATTTTGCGTATTATTTTCAAGATAACTCTGCAATGTTTGACGTGCGGTCATAAACTGCCCTTGTGCCATCTGCACATAGCCCAATTGGCGCTGCGCCTCGTCTGCAAATTGTGGAAGCGTCTGCCGCAATTTCTCATCCGCCAGCAACTTCTGATAGGCATCACTGCTTTGCTTGTACTCCCTTTCTTTTTGGGATACGGCACCCTGATAGAAATACAATCTGGCGCGCAGAGAATCGGGAAGGGTTGCCGGCTGTAATTTTTCAAGCGCCTGACGCGCCGCAAAGTAGTTATCCTGCAGGTAATAAACGGCCGCCAGCAGCAGCTTTAATTCCGCCTGCCTGCGGCTGTCCCGGTAGGTATCCAGTTTGCGGTTAATCAGCGATACGGCAGAATCATAGTCTTTTAAGCGGGCCTGCAGTGCTGCAAATTCCTTAACGGCGGGATAACCGCCAGTTGATTCCGGATAATTGCCCAGAACCTTCTGGTATTCATCGGCAGACTGCTGCAACTGGCCCAGAGATTCATAAAAACGTCCCAGTCCCAGGTGGGCGCGGGCGGCAACTTCCGGCGAAGGATTGCTGTTTAAAACTTTTTGAAATTCCTGAAAGGCCTGATGATAATCCTGTTCCGCCTGCAGCAGTTCGGCAAAAAGCAGACGGCCTTCAAAATACTGCGGGCTGTCGGGATAGCGATCCAGCAGATCCTTCAGGGCTGTCTTTGCTTTATCTGTATTGCCGCTGTTCAGGTGGGCGCGGGCGGCTTTCAGCAGTGCTTCCGGGGCGCTCTTATCCTGCGGATACAACGACTTTACCGTTTCAAATGCCCGGGCGGCCTCCTCCAGTTTACCCAGCTTCATATAACTGTCCCCTGCTCTGCTCCATGCTTCCGGCGCCCGTTCATGATTGGGGAAGCTTACTGCCAGCGCCTGAAACTCCAGCCGCGCATTTTCAAAATCACCCGTTTTAAAAAGAGAGCTTGCCTGATAATATTTGGCATCCGGTACCCGGTCGCTGTTGGGGTACCGCTCCGCGAAATGATCAAACTGCTGAGCGGCAATGTCATAAAATCCTTCATTATATAATTTTAAGGCGTAGGAAAAATCATCGCTTTCTCCATAGCGCTGGGCCGCCAGAGTGGCAGTCATCAGCAAAAGCGACAGGAAAATGCAAATGGTCTTTTTAGGATTCAAAGTATTACTCCGCATTTTCGGTGATGGTTAACTGGGCATATTCCGCGATCAGTTTCCGGATCTGCCGGCCTTCAAACACTATAGTGACTTTGGTGCCCATCCGGCTGTTTTCAACACCCAGTATCTGCCCGCTGCCAAACTGCTGGTGCCGGACGTACTGCCCGATTTGATATCCGGAATCGTTCTGCAGGGCTTTGTTTGCCGCGGTATTTGCAGAACGTTTACGGGCTGCATCTGCAAAGGAGAATTTACGCTGATGCCCTGAACTGCCGCCGGATTTTTTTCGATGCACCAGTTCCGCCGGAATTTCTTTCAGAAATCGGGAGGGCAGGGAGCGCAGGCTGCTGCCGTATTCGTAACTCTGAAAACGGTGGCGGTTCATGGCATATAATAAATATAACTTCATACGGGACCGGGTCATCCCCACATAAAACAGGCGGCGTTCCTCTTCCAGCTCTTCCGGGTCTTCAATAGAGCGGGACAGGGGAAAAAGTCCGTCTTCCAGCCCGGTAATCATTACCACAGGAAATTCCAGGCCTTTGGCGCTGTGCAGCGTCATCAGTGTCAAATAGTCCTGTTCCGGATCCCATTTATCAATATCCGTCAGCAGGGATACTTCGTCCAGAAAAGCCTGCAGATCATTTGCCTGCGGATTATTTTTTACAAAAATATCCAGACTGTTGATAAATTCATTAATATTTTCCAGCCGGGTTTTATCTTCTATCAGCTCGCTGCTTTCGTAAGCCCTTTTTAAACCGGCGGTTTTAATCAGTTCAATTACAAAATCATATACGTTCAGTTGTCCGCTGGATTCGCGCAACTTCTCTATCATTCGGGAAAATTCTGAAATCCGCTTCTGATATCCCGGCAGCAGCGCTGTATTGTTTTCGACTTCCAGCATTGCCTGATACAGGGAAACTTCCTTTTGCCGGGAATAATCGGACAACTTACCGATAGTTCCGCCGCCAATACCGGGAGTGGTATTCAATGCGCGCAGCAGGCTCACCGAATCATCAGGATTTACGATCAGCCGCAGATAGGCAATAATGTCTTTAATTTCTTTGCGCTCATAAAATTTGGTGCCGCCCACAATCATGTAGGGAATGCCCCGGTGGCGGAGCTGTTCTTCCAAAGCGCGGGACTGGGCATTGGTGCGGTACAGCACTACCATATCGCGGTAGTTCATGCTGTTCTGCAATTTTTCTTTTTCCACAACATCGGCAACGGCACGGGCTTCGTGCATTTCGTTGCTGGTTTCCAAAATATGAATGGGATCGCCGTTACTGCCGGCGCTCCACAGATTTTTCCCCAGCCGGTTAAGATTTCGCGCCACAAGTGCGTTGGCTGCATTCAGGATGGTCTGGGTGGAGCGGTAGTTCTGCTCCAGACGCACAATCCGGCTGTTCTCGAAATCCTTTTCAAAATTCAGGATGTTGTTGATGTCCGCCCCCCGCCAGCGGTAAATGCTCTGATCTTCATCGCCAACCACGCAGATATTTTTATGGCCGTCCGCCAGCATTTTTATCCAGTAATACTGTGCTTTGTTAGTATCCTGATATTCATCCACCAGCACATAGCGGAATTTTTCCTGATACTGCCGGCGCACTTCGGGATGGGCGGTGAACAAATCAATGGGTTTTAACAGCAGGTCATCAAAATCCATGGCATTGTTGCGCCGCAGGGCGGTTTCGTATTCCAGGAAAATTTTGGCAATCTGGCGGCTGCGGAATTCCTTTGCGCTTTTTTCAAACTGCCGGGCATCCTGCAGGCGGTTTTTAGCATGACTGATGGCATACTGCACCTGCCGCGGCGAAATGGATTCCTTATTCATACTCAGGCGGTCCATAATCCGCTTAATAAGGTTTATCTGATCATCCACATCGTAAATGGTGAAATTCTGACTGTAGCCCAGCTTTTCCGCTTCGCGATGCAGAATGCGTGCGGAAATAGCGTGAAAAGTACCGATCCAGAGCGACTGCACCGGCAGTTCAAGCAGCTTCTCCACCCGCTGTTTCATTTCGTTGGCGGCTTTATTGGTAAAGGTCACCGCCAGAATCTGGTGCGGGTAAGCCAGGCCTTGCGCGATAAGGAAAGCAATCCGGTAAGTCAGTACGCGGGTTTTGCCGCTGCCTGCCCCGGCAAGTACCAGCAGAGGGCCTTCCGTGTTTTGAACAGCTTCGCATTGCGGGGGATTTAACTGTTTTAGCAGGTCTGTTTCAATCATATAAAATTATGCCTTTTAACGGCCCCAATATAGGTACAAAACCATTTTTCTGAAAGCAGGTTTTCAGGACGGCTCCTTCGTTTTCCAGGGGAGACATCGGCCATGTTAATCACCGTTTGCTTTTTGCCGGGCAACTTCGCGGCGGATGCGGTTGAATTGTGCTTTATGACGGGCGTGTTCCTGTGCAGTGCGTGAGAACCGGTGACCA
The DNA here is from genome assembly GCA_049282375.1 of Calditrichia bacterium. Taxonomy (GTDB): domain Bacteria; phylum Calditrichota; class Calditrichia; order RBG-13-44-9; family RBG-13-44-9; genus JBAPTX01. The sequence goes on along the minus strand of JBAPTX010000289.1, from coordinate 17,159 downwards.
CCGTCGCCGCTGGCCACAAAATACATGTAGGAAGTACGGGCGGGATAGAGCGCAGCCAGTATAGACCCCCGGCCGGGATTGTTAATCGGGCCGGGCGGCAGTCCCGCATAGCGGTAGGTATTATAAGGGGAATCAATTTCCAGGTCTTTCAGCAGCAGCCGCCTGGGGCCCTCCGGCAGAATATACTGAATCGTCGGGTCCGCCTGCAGCAGCCAGCCCCGGTCCAGCCGGTTGTGATACACCGAACTGACAATCACCCGTTCGGAATCCACCATCACCTCTCCTTCAATTATGGAAGCAAGGGTCACCACCTGATGGCGGGACATATTCAATTCTCCGAGCTGAAGCTGCACGCTGTCCGGTTCGAAAATAGCCAGCGTGTTTCCCACCAGCCGGTTTATCACCGCTTTTTCCGAAACCCCGTAGGTGGAAAAATAGGTCTCCGGCAAAAGGTAGCCTTCCAGCGATCCGGCACGTACTCCCAGCGAATCGGCATAAACAGAATCGTTTACCAGCGCCATAAAACGGGCGGAATCACAGGCAAGTTTTTCGCTGAATTCGGCAGCCATGTCCCGCGCCAGAATGCCTTCCGGCAGGGTCACTTTAATATCGGCAAAGCTGGGCTGCGTCAGATACTTCAGCAGGTGCCAGGGATGCATGTCCGCAGGCACTTTAAACAAGCCGGCTTTAATTTGACTGTGATAGCCGGAGAGCCGTGCTTCCAGAATAAAAACATTTTTCCACTGCAGCACGTTTGCGCTATCGAGAATATTTGCTACTTCCCGCAGCGAACTGCCTCTGGGAATCAGTATCGTTTCAGTTTCGGCAGCAGATAAATCCGGTTCACTGTACGGAGGGAAAAGAAGGATCATTGCCGCAACAATGATAATCAGCGGAAGCACCACCGCAATAATTTTATGTTTTTTTATTCGAAATGTCATGTTTTTCCAGATCAGGTAAATTCCGAAGGCAACTTGTGCCGCATAAATGGATATTCTTTTCAAACAACATCCTCATCATCAGGTTCACCGCGCAGGTGCCGTAATGCTGGCCAGGTATCCCATAAATAATCATCCAACTGTTTAAGATGCTCAGGTTTGAAAAGCCAGTTCTCCGGCAGCAGAAAATGAAAAATCCCCTTTTCTCTCCATTCCGCCACTTCTTCAGTGGATTGCGGCTGGTGCCTGAGCAGAACAGGAAGTCCCGCCGGATGCGCCTGCCGGACTTCCTGCAAAATACCGGAGCCGCTGATTGCATCAAAAGCTTCCCGGCTGAGAATCAAACCGCCGATGTAATTTTTTTCCACTCTTGATAAGTCTTCGGCTTTCTGAATTTCCAGAAAAGGTTCCATTCCGGTATCAAAAGTTTTTTCGGTAAAATCTGCCAGTGTTTCCGTATCCAGCAATTCCGAGGTCAGTAAAAGGCCGTCCGCGCCAAAGCTTTTCGCCTGATAAATCTGCACCTCATCAATGATAAAATCCCACATGATAACAGCCAGTTCCGAGCCGGTTTTGATCCGGTTGAGGTGAGAAGGATCACCGCCCAGCAGTTCCCTGTCCGTGGCGGCCAGCACTGCCGGCACTTTCAATCTGCTAAGCATACGTCCGAGCCGGAACGGCTGGTAACTTTCGATTGTGGCACCATCAGCAGGTTGCCGGGAAAAAAGGGGGAGCACAACCGGAAAACGCTGCGGGTCCAAAAGTCCCATTTGCGGACTGTAAAAATCTGTACCCACGGCAAATACCGCATTGCGAACCAGGCCGATATTAAAGTTCGTTTTGAGTTGCTTAATTTCCTTCTGCTTTTTTTTGACTGCTTTTTTCAACAGTTTTTTATCCATGTGAATTCCCGGTTTTTAATCACCCGATAATCAGCAAAGTTAATTCCCTGCAGGATAATTTGTTTCCTGTTTTTGAAAAAAGAAATTGTAAAATTTTTCTTGATGCATACTGGCTGTTATAAAAAAACCCCGGTCGGATTCCGGCCGGGGGCGTTACAGTTGTAGAAGGATCAATAAGGCGAAAGCACTTTTACTTTAGCAGCAGCAGTTTGCGGGTGCTTTCGCACTTTTATGCGACCGCTGTTTACTTCATCAGCAGCGTTTTGCAGCTCTGCACGAAGGCCCCGGCACGCAGACGAACCACATACACACCGCTGGCTACACTTTGTCCGGAGTCCTCACACCCATCCCACACCACCTGCTGCGTGCCAGCGGCGAAACGGCTGTTAGCCAGCGTTCGCACCCGGCGCCCGTTCAGGTCGAATATCTCCAGCCGAACATCGGAGGCTTCCGGCAGATCGAAGGCGATGGTGGTGGTTGGGTTGAATGGGTTGGGGTAGTTCTGGTAGAGCTGGAATTCCGCGGGCAGTTGCGCAATGGATTCTTTGGCTGTGTTCATAAGGGCTGCCGGATTATCACGGCCACCTGACAGATCATATTCTTTTCCATCTATACAATTTCTTTTTAAAGATACCTGAGCAGACAGGAAGGGGATGTCCTGCAGATTCAGATACAGCGTCTGCTCGATGTAAGGTTTAAGATTGATACTGAGCGAATCTGACACCTGAAACTGAGAACCGCTGATTTGATTGAATTGCATTTGCTTCAGATTGGAAACGATCTGATGAGTGCTGTTCTTCAGATACAACTTAAACAGCGGTAAAACCGGCAGTGCTGCCGGAGCTTTAAAATCCCACACTTCAAGCGAATATTTAAAAACCAAACGGTTCATGTCCGGAGTTACTTTTAAGGGGATGGTTTGCTGAAACTGCCCACTTTGAATGGCCCCGGCAGTTGTGCTGAATGGCCAGGTTGTTACTCCGGCGGTTTTACTCTCTATTTTCACATCGCTGAGGGTCAGGGAGGCATAACCCTGCAATCCCAGTTCCGGGAGTTGCGACAGATCGATCACATGCCGCCGGTAGAAACGGGAGGCCGGAATGCTGTTCTCCTCATCTGCGAAAAGACGATCATCAATTATATACGGCAGCCCTTCTTCGGTAACTGTGGACACCGCCATTATCTGTTCTCCCAGCGCGTTTACACCGGCATGGCTGCCGGAATAGGTTCCCAAGGGTTCCCATCCGTTACCGAAAAACTGCATATACCAATAGACTTCAGCACTGCTCTGGGTGGTAGCGGCAATATGACTGCCTTCCACAAAACTGCCGGCAGTGGGAAGGGTCAGGTTCCCGCCGGTTTGTGCGATTTCATAAATCGGTGTTTCAGCGCCGGGGGAATGGGCATCGAAGCGGGAATGGTGGAACTTGAGCTTGGAAATGCTGCCGTCCCAGTACTGCCAAACCACATCGATATAGTCCCCGCCCTTGTAGGTGATATTCGGTTTCTGGTTCCAGGAACTCGGACCCATTGAAGAAACCCGGTAAGGAGTGGCCAGGCCCGGCTCGCCATTCTGAATATTGTAATAGTTATAATAAATGTGGCCGTTCTTTTCCCAACAGAAATAGAGCCTGGCGTTATCCGGGTAACTGATGATAGAAACGTTTTCCAGTAAATAGTTTTGCGAATAAATCACCATGTTCGGTGTCGTTAATTCTCCATGATCATAATTGCTTAACAATATTTGACTGCCGAATCCTTCCCAGTATTCCTGAAACATGATATAAAACTTGTATTCAGGTATAGTAGGGGAATAGCCGGCGGTTATTACTGGTTTCAGTTCGATATTTGAATACCAGTCCATGGTTATCACCTCGGACCAGGTATCCGTATAAACATTATATTCCCGGAAACCGATTTTTCGGTAATCGGTTTCATCCACCATTTCCCAGACAATGCCGATATGAATTTTAGGAAATGCCTCATTGCCTGCTTCATTATACCAGGCAATACCAGGCGTTTTACAGGTGTACCCCTGTAGAGAAGGATCGCTGACCAGAACTTCATGAGTCCAATAATTTGTGCCCTCAGGTTGATGGGTATAATACACCTGACCGTTATCCACATAAATCGCATGATATTGAATATCTGTAGCGAAGGGTTTGGGGTCTTCCATAACATGCCGGCTGTTGTTGCCTGCGGTGGCGCTTGAACTTGTGGAGCGAAGATGCCCAGTAAAAACCGCAGAATAGTTTCCATTATTCTGTAGTGGCAATTCACGAGTTCTCATGGTTGTTCCATCGGCCCAATGTGAGAAGATGAAATCTGTTCCACTGTTATTCTGGTCGATAGCAGAAACTGTTTGTTGCCAGTAATAATTGGGAATATTATAGGGTGAGAGGTAAGTTGTTGACTGGTATTTGATATTGCCGCCAGTGTTGCCATAAAAATCGTTTTGAATGACATTGTTCCAGGTTGGAGTATTTTTTAAAGTTTCAAAGCTGTTAATCCGCCCATATCCATATTCAATATGAAAATTCTGGCCGCCCATTCCGGCAACTTTATGAGCATTATTACGGAGAATATCCCTTACCTGTTGCCAAGTTAGCAATGGATTGATAGAGCGAATAAGTCCGGCGAGACCAGCTACATGTGGAGCAGCGGATGAAGTGCCATTAAAACTATCATAATAATTTCCTGAACCATATCCTATTGATCCTGTTAAGTCAGTTGTATAGATATAAACGCCAGGGGCCATTATGTCGAGTTCAGGTCCATAACAACTGCCCCACCATGCTTCTGTACCATCATTTAGTTCCTTCCTAGTGTCGCCCGGGGTTGTTGCACCAACAGCAATCACATTGCTATAAGCTGCCGGATATAGCACTGAAGTTGACTGGCCTTGCTGATAGTTTCCCGCAGAAGCAATACAGACCACATCGTAGCTAGTAACAGCACGGTTGATTGCCGATTGCCATGCAGAATATCCTGATCCACTGCCGAAACTCATATTGATGACTCTTGCACCCCAGACAGCTGCCGAGTCAATCGCCTGGGCTGAGGCAGAGAAGTCAATCCATTCATTTCCATTTATATCCCGCCAACCCGCGTCGAGATGCATAATCCGAATTCCACCGCTGCCATTCCATCCTCCTGCAACGCCTGCTATTCCGATAGAGTTATTTGTCACTGCGCCTAAAATGCCGGCCACGGCTGTGCCGTGACGAGCTTGGTCAGACGGATATGGCTCGTCGTCATGATCGTAGAAGTCATAACCAATACCTGACCAGCAGTTTCCTGCAAGATCCTCGTGATCGTAATCTGCGCCTACATCGATAACTGCCACAATAATTGTAGTATCTCCCTTACTAATATTCCATGCATCTGGCATGGATACCTTCGGGAGATTCCATTGGCTGCCATAGTATTGGTCATTTGGATTTGCATGAACTTTAATAAAAACATTAAAAATTACTTCATCAAACCTTCCGGTTCCTTCAAGTCTGCGGGCCACTTCAAAACCATCCAGTTCATTAGGAATCTCCAGCTCATAAAACCCATCTGCAAATTCACCTCTTACATTTTTCAACCGTGGTAGATTTGCTGATGAAAAATCAAAACTGTCGATGTCCGCCTTATCTTTTAGACGAACAATCAGATGTTTTGTATCCACCAGATCTCCTTGTTCCCCTTTGACAACTGTGAACCAGGTTCCGTCATACTGAGCGTACTGATGAAGACCCACACTCTGCAGGTTTACCTGCCCGGTTGCTGTCTTGCTCATAATAGCAAGAAACATAGCAAGCAAAATTAAACTGAAAAACTTTTTGGAGTTCATAACATCCTCCTTCTGTTTGTTAAAATTGAGCCGGAGGTGTGCTTCATTAATTCGGCTTGCCGATTAAGAAAGGTTTATCTATATTTAAATCGTCTGCAAAGGCAAGCCGAGAGTTGGCCGGTGGCGTCTGGTTCTTGCAGGATTCCGCACCACCTCCAGCTCCGGTTTTTATTATTTTAATCACCGGCCACTAAATTTCAATGCATAAATACCACCTTCTGTTGTTCCAATAAATAATTGGTTACCCTGTATATCCAGAACCAGCGATGTAATAAAACCGCGGTCAACTTCTCCAATCGAACGCACTGTTTTGCCGCCATCACATGTGGCATAAATTTGTTTTCCCCCTGCCAGGTATAGAATACCTCCGACTGACGGGTGATGAGCCATTTGGAAAACAAAATTATAGTCCGGAATCCGAAGAGCATCCTTACGCCAGGTATAGCCGCCATCGGCTGACTTTATGACACCCAGGCTCGTTGCAGCATATACGATATCAGGATTTCCTGCATTAAAAGCAACATCGTAAACATCACCATCGGATGGGAAACCTAAAGAATCAAAATTTATTCTTGTTTTTGGAACTCTACCATAACTCCGTAAGCTAAAGCAGTATGGATAAAATAAACCAGCTGTGCCAAAGAACCAAACCTCTCCAGATCTGAATGGATGCCAGCGCACATAACCACGGTTTAGAACAACACCTCTGACACCAGTTAGCAATGTCCAGTAACTTCCATTATTTGTAGATCGATAGACTATTGATTCTATACAACCGATAATAATATTTGGTTGATGTGGTGAACGCTGCAGACTGGTAAGGATATTGTATTCAAATGGATCTTCGATACTTTCTGGAATTCCGCTATCCGAACGGAACCAATCCATCCCCCCGTTCGTACTTCGCCAGACACTTACGGTGCTTTCCGGTGCTACATGTGGTGCGGCACCATTATAAGCAACCAGAATGTCGCTATTTAGAACGTCAATATCTATTGCGCCAACATTAGTATATTTTCCCAGTGACGAATCTTGAAGGCCAAGAAATTGCCAATCGCCCATATTGCTGATATCACGTTTCCAAACACCATCGGACCCGGCGCATACATACAGATAGGGTTCTTCCAGCGCCATTCGGAGCGCAAGCTTGTCATCAAAGCCAAGAAACTCTATTGTTGCGTTCTCAAAATTACATTCCGTGTTTGCTGTCAACGGATCAAATACACGATCACACCCAAACTGAATGATAACAATTGTTGCTGTGAATAAAGTCAAAAATTCCTTAGAGAAGTTCATTTCAAATACCCACCTTTTTGCCAATACATCTTATTGAATCAATGTTAAATAATCTTGTGTTTTCCCAGTTTGAATAATTTGGTTTATTAATCCGGTTTCCAATGAAGCAAAACTCGGAATTGTAAAACTCGTATTTTGGAGGTTATGAACATTAGACAAAGATAAGAAAGTCATTTCGAGTATAATGTCAATCTGCAGCCGCAGCCAGGCCTCCGTGCAGGTGACGTCTTCCACGGTTAAGCTGATTTGGGCGTCTGGCTTCTGGTAGGGGGCGGGGTTCTTCTTGCAACCGGAAAAAAAGATGACAAATGAAAGAAGAAAAAAGAAGAGAATAGAATCGATGGGTATCGGGAAATATTTCTTTGGTTTTCCGGGAATCAGAGCTACGAGGTAATTGAGCAGCAAGCGCATCGTTTTTGTCCTTCTGTTTCCATAAGGCACGGACAATCCAGAATGGGATTCTGTTTTCTGCTGAACCCGCCAGGCCCCGGCCCGTCAATTTATGTTATGGAAAGCAGCGCTCCAAAAACTAACACGGCCGCTGCCTTCCCTGTTCGATGCGTTTTTTCTGCACTCGTCAAGCGAATCCGAAAATTATACCATTGCCGTGTGAGACTCCTTTGTGCTGATCTGAACTTAAAGTAAAAAAAAAAAGCAATTATGTCAATATTAAAAAATATGAGTGTTGTTGAAATGTTTAATTGTTGAATCGTTTGAGTGTTCAGGTGTTTGAGTTTTGGTGAAACGGCAAACGGCAACCGGGAAACGGCAAACGTGGAACAGCTAATGGGAAACGGCAAACGGGAAACGGCAAATTGTTTTTAGAATCTCGAGTCAACCATCAGGGACACTCCGGCCTTCGGTTTCCGTACTCTGTACTCCCGCCGCGTGAAAATCCGAAATCTGCCACAGAGCGGTCACTTCGTGAAAATCGCAAATCCCAAATGGAGAATCTCCGGTTCTCCGTTTCTCCGGCTCACCGATTCTGCGTCTGCCGCATTGCCGTTTACCACCACGTTGTCGGAAATCCCAAATCGAGTCACCCCTACGGGGTTAGGTATATTGGAGGATTTTTCGCTGCTACTACAATAATTCCACCCCTACGGGGGTTTGGCGGTTAATTTCAGAATCTGGAATGCGGATTTCAGGACAACACACTTCGTGAAAATCGCAAATTGCAAATCCCAAATCTGCCACAAAGTGGTCACTTCGTGACATTCTGCAATCGTAAATCGCAAATCGAATTTCCACCTCATCCCCATCCCAATTCGGGTTTTTGCGTTCGCTCAAGCTCTTATTCTCCCTTCCCCTTCTCCAGGCTGGAGAAGGGGAAGGGCTGGAACGATCGTCAAAATTCTTGGGACGTTTCCGGGGATGGGTTGAAGCGCTTCTTCAGAAACAGCAGCTTCATGACTTAGAGAATCAGTGAAAAACCAGTTTAATGCGACCTTAAGAAAAAATCGCCGGAAATTCCGCTGAGCGCAGCGAGGCGGAATTTCTTTCTATTTGAGGGCCCGGCCACCTGGCAGGTGAATATCCGTATTCTGGGATCGCCGGGCCGAGTTTAAGAATTTCCAGCGGAGCAAAGCGTGTAATTTCCAGATTTTTTCTGTCAGTCTTGATTTTTTGGTTCTTTTGTATCAAGACAAAAGAACAGGGTAAAGCAGAAGCGGTGCACCCCTGCCCTTTAATGAGCATTTTTCTTTTTTTAAGCAGGTTTAAATCCCCCTCAATCCCCCTTTGATAAAGGGAGAAGAAAGACTTCGGCCTCTTGCTGAATTACGCAAACCCTCAGCAACCGGCACCCCGCTCAGCGAGTGATTCAGGATGACTCATAACAAAACGGCCCGTTTCCCATAATGTAATAAATCCCGGAAGCAGTACCGCCCCGGGATTTTTATGAATGAGAGTATCGGATTACAATTTTCAAATAAACTTTTCGGTAACTTCTTCTCCGGTTTTTTTGATCAAAACGCGGAATTCAAATGGTTTGGCATTCGGGTCGGCAACAGTATCGATTTTGATCCAGTATTTCCACATCAGCCGCATGCGCCTGCCAATGGGCTTATTGTTTAAATAAGAGATCATGTTGGGATGCGCCTGAATTATGATGCGCCGGGGATTGCCGGAGGCAACATAGCGGCGGATCACCCGCTCGATGCTGGCCAATACCGTTCCCTTGGTGGGAACCAGCCCTGTGCCGCCGCAGCGTTCGCAGGGTTCGGTGATGTTGTAAATCAGGCTCGGGCGGATGCGCTGGCGGGTCATTTCCACCAATCCGAAACGGCTCATTTCCGCCATGCGGGTAACGGCGCGGTCAGTGGAAAATTCCTTGCGCAGTTCATTAAGAACCCGTTTCTGATTTTCCTCCTGTTCCATATCAATAAAATCGATAACGATTAATCCGCCAATATCGCGCAAACGCAGTTGACGGGCAATTTCACGTCCCGCTTCCAGATTAATCTTTAAGGAATTCCGTTCATGGTCCTTTTTGCCGAAATAACGCCCGCTGTTCACATCGATGGAAGTCAGGGCTTCGGTTTGCTCAATAAACAGATATCCGCCGTTTTTCATCCAAACTTTGCGTTCCAGGCTGCGCTTCAGTTCTTCTTCGATATTGAATACATCGAAAATCGGCTGATTGCTTTTAAAATATTCCACCCTCGGCAGCAGTTCGGAATTGACCTCTTTCAGATAGCGGGTAATTTCGCGGTACATTTTACGGGAATCGACCACTACGCGTTGCACATCGGAGGTAAACAGGTCGCGGATGATACTGGAGGCCATACCCAGGTCTTTAAAGATAAGCTTGGGCGGACGGGCATCTTTTACATCTTCCTGGACCTTTTTCCAGGTCTTCAATAACTTCTGAAGATCGCTCCGCAGAACATTTTCATCTTTATCTTCGGCAACAGTGCGGATGATCAGGCCGAATCCTTTCGGGCGAATTTTCCGTGCCACCGCCCGCAAACGTTTCTTTTCTTTACTGCTGGTAATTTTGCGGGATATTCCCACCCGGTCCTGGTTAGGCACCAGCACCATAAAACGTCCGGGAAGGGTAAGTTCTGTACTGACCCGCGGACCTTTTGCGCTGATCGGTTCTTTAATAATCTGAACGGCGATTTCCTGACCATTCCGGAGCAGCGAGGCCGGCTGCACATCTTTTTTTCCCGAGCCGTTTTCCAGCTTTTCCTCGTCAATATCGGCAAACAGTTGATTGATTTCATTTCCCATATCGGAAAAATGCAAAAATCCATCCTGCTCAAAACCAATGTTAATAAAAGCGGCCTGCATGCCTTTTACCACCCGCCGCACCCGGCCTTTGTAAATGTCCCCCACCATCCTTTCGTTATCCGGGCGTTCTACAAAAATTTCTACCAAACGTTTATTTTCTAATATTGCAATCCGGGTATCCTCATTCGTCGAATTGATCACAATTTCCTTCTTCATAACCACTCCAATTTCTACACAGTAAGCGCTTTGATACCTAATACTGATCTTTTCAAATTTAATACCTGGCGGAATTCATATTCAGCGGATAGGCATGAATTACATGATTCAAAGGAAAAAATCACTCTGCGGGCGATCCGTATTTCTGATGCCGGTAAATGCCTGATAAAATTTAGCTGCTCAAATCCGAATCGCACTCAATTCACCTCAAAAGGCGTCAGTAATGTATTATTTTCCTTTATAAACTGTCCGGTCCGCTGGGTTATAAACTGCCGCTGATCAACTTCATGTTTGCCCATCAGCGTATCCAGAACTTCCGATACTTTTACTGCACGGTCCCCGATACTTTCAATCACGATCTGCAGTTTGGCATCCTGTAACTCCATAGCTGTTACAAATGGCCGCAAATCCACCGTGCGCATTTCTCCTTTTACTTCCCTTTCAAAAAGAATCGAATCCTGCGCCATCCATTCATCAATCCATTCCGGCGGAAGAGAAAACTCTTCCAGAAAGGTCTGGTAATGCCAGCAGTTAATCACCGCCGACAGCGAAGGGATTTTGCCAAAGAGCGTTTTCTGCTGTACAATCTGAATGCCCGGCGGGAGCATGGGATTTAAGCGCGGCTGGAAATCCGCTTCGCGGCCCATATCCGCTTCCAGGTCCACATATTCGGCAGTACTGGCAATCCCCAGGCCAAGGGGCGGTCCAAAGGCCATTTTGGGACGCGGCGTAAATCCCTGCGAATATATCAGGGAAATACCGGCGCGGCGGGCGGCGCGGTCGAAAACGCGCACAACATCCAGATGGGATATGAAACGGGTGAGGCCTGTTTTGGTGAACTGCACCCGTATTTTTTTCTTAACCGGCGCCACGGGGGTGCGGCGGATTTTACGGCCCCTGCCGTATGAAATCCCATTTTCACCGCCTTCATTCTGCCGGTTGGCAGAAGTGAGGCTTTGCCGGCCGGCTGCCTGTTTATTCCAGGCATCGTCACGATAACAGTCAACCAGTTCTTCAAATTCTTTCCGCTGTAACCCGCAGCCCAGGCACACACTGTTTCGGCAATCTTCGCTGATTCGCCCCTCGTAAGCCCTCATTTTTTCCTTTTGCAGAAAATGACGGGAGATGCCCATATCAATGTGATCCCAGGGAAGCGGCACCGAAACCGAAAGGGGCCGCAGGTATTTGCGCCAGTTCAGGTTGTGTTCAGCAAACGCATTTTCCCATTTTTCCCGGTCGAATCCTTCCATCCAGCCGTCAAACCGTGCACCCTTTTTCCAGGCGGTTTCAATAACCGGTGCCAGTTCCCGGCCGCCGCGAACCAGGCTGGTTTCCAGGCTGGTCTGAAATCCGTCCCGCCAGTTGATATTCACTTTTTTGTGATGCAGATGGCTGCGGATCAGCTCAATTTTACGGTCCAGTTCTTCCGGCGGATCCTGTTTTTCCCATTGAAAGGGGGTATGCGGCTTCGGTGAAAAAGGGGAAATGGAGACGTTGAAGCGAACATCCCGGTAAGCGGCTGAAATATCCAGGCATTTTTTCAGCAATGCGGCAATTTCCAGCACATCTTCGTCTTTCTCGGTGGGCAGGCCCGTCATGAAATAAAACTTTACAAGCTGCCAGCCGTTATCCAGCAGCAAGCGCAGGGTCTGCAGCAGGTCCTCTTCCCGGATATTCTTATTGATGACATTGCGCAGGCGCTGACTTCCGGCTTCCGGGGCAAAGGTAAACCCGGTTTTTTTCATGGTCTGCACAAATTCCACCATTTCCGGTGTAATGGAATCCAACCGCAGGGAGGGAAACGCAAACCGCACGTTCTGCCCGCTGAGCAGCGTTTTTTCCTTAACCATCAACCAGCTCAGATCCTGATAATCGGAGGTGTTGAGGGACAACAGAGAGACTTCATTAAATCCGGAAGAGCGGACCGCCTGCTGCGTCTGACAGACAATATCCTCCACAGTGCGTTCCCGCAGCGGACGATAAATCATTCCCGCATTGCAGAACCGGCAGCCTTCGGTGCATCCCCGCATGATTTCCACCGAAAAGCGGTCATGGGTAACTTCAATTAACGGCACCAGCGGCTTATCGGGATAATGTTCCGCCTTTAATTCGGCAACCACCCGTTTCCGGATGCGTTTGGGAATATCCGGTTTTAAACGTTCCAGCGCTTCAAAATCCCCAAAACTGCTGCTGACTGCCCGGTAAAAGGAAGGAATATAAATGCCCTGCACCTGCGCCAGTTTTTGCAGGACCTGTTCGCGCGTCAGACCGGATGATTTTCCTTCCTCCACAACCCGGCAGATATCCAGCACACCCTCTTCCCCATCCCCCAGCAGGATGGCATCGAAAAACGGCGCCAGCGGTTCCGGATTGTGAACGGAAGGGCCACCGCCGATAATCAACGGATGAGATTCATCCCGGTCGGCTGTCCGCAACGGAATTCCGGCCAGATCAAGCATATTCAGAAAATTGGTATAGCTGAGTTCGTACTGCAGGGTAAAGCCGATCCAGTCAAACTGCTTCAGCTCCGCGCGGGATTCCAGACTGAAAAGCGGTATGCGGTTTTCCCGTAAAACTTTTTCAGCATCCAGCCAGGGTGCGTAAACCCGTTCAGCCCAGATATGCTCCCGGCTGTTTAAAATATGGTAGAGAATATCAAATCCGACATAGGACATCCCTAATTCATAAACTTCGGGGAAAGCCAGGGCCACCCGCACTTTCACATTATCTGGGTTTTTAATGACGGCGTTATATTCGTTTCCGGTGTACCGTCCAGGTTTGATGACAAATGGGAGAAAATCCTTCTCTACCCTGCTTGCTAATTCCATGCCCCTGTCACTTAATTTTTCTGACTTCATTGTTATGCCGGAAAATTTCAAACAGCCGCCCGGCTTAAGGCGGCTGCTTCAACTTTCGGCGCAATTCCGGGAACTGCCCCGGAATGCTGTAATTGCTTATTGATAGGCAATTTTTTCGATGTCTTGTTTAATGGTTGACAGATTTTGCTGTGAATCCGGCACAACCAGAATAGCATTTTCTCCCGCCACCGTGGCCAGAATGTTCTTATGCTTCATCTGATCTATAAACAGGGCGACGCCTTTGGCGCGGCCGGTGATGGTCCGGACGATAATATTACTGTCATTATTATAAACACCCAGGATTTCCATCCCCACAACCCGGCTGAATGAATGGCTTCCTTCTTCCTCAGAAATGGCATAACGGTAACCATCGGCGGTGGGTACTCTTACAATACCCATATCGTGCAGATCCCGGGACAAGGTGGCCTGGGTGGTTTTAAACCCATGATTGTGCAGCCTTTTTAATAATGTTTCCTGATTAGCAATATTCTCTTCCTGAATAATTTGCTTAATCGTAAACTGACGTTCTTTTTTCTTCGCCATTTTTTTCTCCTGCGTAATTAAAATTCCTGTTTGAGCATAATTTTCCCTGAATAAACATGCGGGGAAAAGCAGATGATCCGCTTCCCCGCCTGTTATTTAATTCTGGTCTTTCAGGGCAGCCTGAGCGGCAGCCAGCCGCGCTATGGGCACCCGGAAAGGAGAACAGCTCACATAATTCATGTTAATAAGGTGGCAGAACTCCACCGAAGAGGGTTCGCCGCCGTGTTCGCCGCAAATACCGATTTTAAGGCCGTTGCGGGTTTCCCGGCCTTTTTGAACGCCCCACTTCATCAATTCGCCCACACCCTGCCGGTCAATCGCTTCGAACGGATCGCGGGGCAGAATCTGATGTTCCACATAGAAGGGCAGAAAGCGCCCGGAATCATCACGGGACAACCCGAAGGTAGTCTGAGTTAAATCGTTGGTCCCGAAACTGAAAAATTCTGCAACCTCTGCAATCTGATCGGCAGTAATGGCTGCCCGGGGAAGTTCAATCATGGTGCCGACAAGATATTTCACTTCAGTACCGTACTTTTGAAAAACTTCTTTTGCTACCCGGCGGACGACTTTTTCCTGCTCGCGCAGTTCATTTACATGGCCCACCAGCGGAATCATGATTTCCGGTTTTACTTCAATGCCGTCATTCTTCACTTCACAGGCAGCTTCCAGAATGGCACGGGCCTGCATTTCGGTAATTTCCGGATAAACCACGCCCAGACGGCAGCCGCGGTGTCCCAGCATGGGATTGAATTCATGCAGTGCATCCACACGCGACTTTATCTTTTCCAGGGAAACACCCAGCTTATCCGCCAACGCTTTCTGCTCTTTTTCTTCATGAGGAACAAACTCGTGCAGGGGCGGATCCAGGGTGCGGATGGTTACCGGGCGGTCTTCCATTACCTTGAAAATCCCGATGAAATCCTCTTTCTGCATAGGCAGTAATTTTTCCAGCGCCTTGCGTCGGCCTTCTTCATCATCGGCCAGAATCATTTCGCGAACTGCATCTATACGCTGTCCGCCGAAAAACATATGTTCGGTGCGGCAAAGGCCGATCCCTTCAGCGCCAAATGCCAGGGCATTAGCGGATTGATCCGGCTGGTCGGCATTGGTGCGCACATTCAGGCGGCGGTGTTCATCCGCCCAGCTCATGATCTGCTGATAAGTATGGTAGGTGCGGGAGTCTTCCGGTTTAAGGGACTTATCCAGCAGCACCTGCAGCACTTCGGAGGGTCTGGTTTCAATTTTTCCTTCGATTACTTCGCCGGTAGTGCCGTCCAGGCTGATCCAGTCGCCTTCGCTGACGGTATGCCCATTTACATTAAACTGACGTTTTTTGTAATCAATATTGATTTCACCGGCGCCGGCCACGCAAACCTTTCCCATCTGGCGTGCGACTAAAGCCGCATGAGAAGTCATGCCGCCGCGGGCTGTCAGAATGCCTTCGGCAGCATCCATGCCGCTAATATCTTCCGGGCTGGTTTCAATTCGGACAAGAATAACCTTCTCACCTTTCTGCTTTCCTGCCACCGCATCCGGCGCATTAAACACCACTTTACCGCTGGAAGCCCCGGGTCCGGCATTCAGCCCCTTTGTCAGCAGCTTGCCGTTTTTTACGGCTTCATCTTTTTGATCCAGATCGAAAATGGGACGCAGCAATTGATTCAGTTGATTGGGTTCTACCCGCATCAGGGCAGTTTTCTCATCAATCAGCCCTTCTTCAACCATATCCACTGCGATGCGGAAAGCGGCAAATCCGGTGCGTTTCCCGTTGCGGGTCTGCAGGAACCACAACCGGCCATTCTGAATGGTAAATTCCATATCCTGCATATCTTTATAATGCGCTTCCAGCTTATCGAAAATATCGACCATCTGCTGATAAACTTTTGGCTGGACATCTTTTAATTCTTTTAAATCCTTGGGTGTGCGGATACCGGCAACCACATCTTCTCCCTGTGCATTCATCAGGAATTCACCATAAACTTCCTTGTTTCCAGTGGCAGGATTACGGGTAAAGGCCACACCGGTGCCGGAATCATCTCCCATATTGCCATAAACCATGCTCTGCACATTTACCGCAGTGCCCCATTCCCCAGGAATCTGGTTCAGGCGGCGATAAACATTGGCGCGCTCGTTATTCCACGACTCGAATACGGCACCAATCGCGCCCCAGAGCTGATCCATCGGGTCTTCCGGAAAAGGGCTGCCGGTGCGTTTTTCAATGGCAATTTTAAATTCATTTACGATTTCTTTTAAATCATCGGCGGTCAAATCAACATCAAATTCGACGCCCCGGGCTTGTTTTTTCTTCTCCAGAATTTCTTCAAAAGGATCAACGTCGTCTTTACCTTCAGGGCGTACACCCAAAACCACATCGCCATACATGGAAACAAAGCGGCGATAGCAATCATAGCCGAAACGCGGATTCTCCGTTTTTTTGATCAGCCCCTGCACTGTTTCATCATTCAGCCCCAGGTTCAGGACGGTGTCCATCATACCGGGCATGGAAACACGGGCGCCGGAACGGACCGATACCAGCAGCGGATTCCCGGCATCACCAAATTTGGCATCCATAACATCTTCAACTTTCCGAAGACTTTCCAGCACCTGATCAGATAACTCCTCAGGATAGGAATGATCATGATCGTAATAATAGGTGCAGACTTCTGTGGAAATTGTGAAACCGGCTGGAACAGGCACTTCCAGGTTGGTCATTTCGGCAAGGTTTGCGCCTTTTCCACCGAGCAGATTCTTCATATCCCGGGTGCCTTCGGCTTTACCATTTCCAAAGAAATAAACATATTTTTGCGACATACAACGACCTCCTTGATAATTTATTCCATTCTAAAACCAATAAAAATTTATGTTATTTTCATCTTTTAGCATATTTAAAAGCAGGCAAATTTAATACCCGACCCTTTTTATTGCAATGCAATAAAAAAAAGGATACGCCCGCAATACCGGGCGGGTTCTATGAAATAATTATTTTTTATAAGTAACTGAAAAAGCGGGGGTTGCTTCCGGTTAAGCAGGATAAATTAATTTATTCTTTTAAAAGCATGCACCCGAGATATACGATGCTGCTTATGATATAACAATTTTACTGCATAATTATAATTTAATTTACCAGCAAGCAGAACAATAAAGACAATGATTTTTACAGGTAATATTAACCCCCGGCTAAAAGTGGTGGGCAATTGAGCATGGGCTGCTAAGCGTTACCGGTTTTTTCTATCCCGCAAATCAGTCCCGCTCCATTGCCACTATCTTTAGATAGTAGAAGAAAAGGGCAAATTTAATAAACGGATTCAGCGGAAAACAGGACGGCGTGCATAAC
>JBAPTX010000288.1:0-11236 GCA_049282375.1 Calditrichia bacterium | reverse complement strand
GTGGTTTTCCGGGCATCGGCAATTTCTTTTTTAGTAAAAGTTTTAAAAAACGGCTCGCTCAGCAGCATGGCATAAATATTTTCACCAACCACAAGGCAGGCGGCTTTCTCATCCGTGAATTGTTCATTAAAGGAAAATCCCAGGCGGGTAAAGAAATCCCTGGATTTTTTCAGATCTTTCACGGGCAGATTAACAAAAATTTGTTTTGCCATCTTTTCTCCTTAAAATTTACCGGATTTATTCAATAATAAATATTTCCCGTTTTCCGCTTTTGACCAGGTCCATGTATCCTTCCATAATTTTCGAAATTTCCGGCTGCGACGTGGCGCCCCGCAGCTCCTTTATGAAATCACCGATATCTTCCACTTCCGATTCCATTACAACCGTCCAGTATTTGGCAGCTACATCGGTCATCACTTTCAGGTTTTGCATTCCCATTTGTTCGAAATGAGGGGCCACCTGCTTGAACTTGTTGACCAGCTCTTTGGCTTTGCCGGGTTTTGCGTAAAAAACTTCTCGGACCATATACATGATTGACCTCCTTTTGTTCGGGTTGCGGTTAAAACGCGGTTTTTTATATTTAATATGAGTTCGGCTTAACAGAATAGGACACCCTTTTGTCATGGGTTCGACCCCAAAGGGGCCACATAGTGGCAAGCAGGCTAAGCTCACCATGAGAATCGCAGGTTTTTAATCAATCTAAGCACTTCGGCAACACTTCGGCCCAGCTCAGAGTTACAGCTCAGTGCAGGCTTTGTCGGAGAGTGGTTATACATTTATCGAACTCACTTTATTCATCTCATCGAAACAGAAAACGGGCGCTGCTATTCCGGGGCTGAACCGGAATTCTTCCGGACAAAATCGAACCCGCCCTTCCGCAAATTAATGCCGTATTCCAGATAGGCTTTCAGGCAGGCCAGGAAATTGGCCCATCCTTCCGTGTTCATTTTTAGCCATTTGATTCCTGCTTCATCATTTTTCATGCTCTTTTCAGTTACAGTAACCAGAGTCGAATCATTTTCCCTTTCGGCAAGCCGCATCTCCACCAGCAGTTCTCTGCCTTCGTTTTCCCAGTAAAAAGAGATGTATTCATCCGGTTCGATTTTGCCCGTGCGGACAGAAAATTTCGCCTCAAATTCCGGAAACTGCCAGTCCAGTGTTTTTCCCGTCTCCATCCGTCCGCTGCTTTGTGAGATGAAGTAATGGGACATGTGACCGGGATTAACAATGGCCTCGAAAACCTGCCGGGGCGGTTTTTGTATCTGCAGCGCTGTTTTGATTTCCAGTATATCGGGAATTGCCATTTGATTTTTCTCCTGTTTATTAATTTCTGAATTTGGAAAATACATCTGCGCTAACACCCCGGCGCCTGCACAACACCGTCCAGTGATATAAAAGAGAGCACAATTATTTTTCTGATCTATGCTTCCTTCTCTGCATTATAAGCTTTTTTCAAATCTGCAATGACAATCTTCTTCATTTGAAGTAAGGCTTCCGTTACGTTTTGCGCTTTCCGGCGGTCCTTATCTCCCATTAATTCCGGCAGAATAGCAGGGACCACCTGCCAGGAAATGCCGAATCTGTCCTTCAGCCAGCCGCACTGCTGCGCTTTCGTATCACCGCCGCTGGTGAGTTTTGACCAGTAATCATCCACCTCCTGCTGTGTTTTACAATTCACCACAAAAGAGATGGCTTCATTGAACCCGAACTGATGTTGAAGACCGCCGTCCATGGCAATAAAAACATTGCCGTCCAAAATAAACCGCGAGAATTTCACATGGCCTTCTTCTCCGGGATCTCCGGGTTCATGATGTTCCAAAACAGGGATTTCCGGGTTTTCGAAAACAGAAGTATAGAAACGGACGGCTTCTTCCGCTCTGCCGTTCTGGCTGCCTACAAATAAAAGGGCTGGAATGATACTTTGTCCCGCTTCTTTTAAACTTCCGAGAGTCAACTGCCAGGAAAGGCCGAAACGATCCTGCAGCCATCCATACTTTTCACTCCAGCCGTATTTTCCCAAATCCATCAGAGCTGAACCTCCTTTTATCAATTCCGACCACAATCGATCAACTTCCGCTTCAGTTTGCAGAGTAACAAAAAATGAGACTGATGGATTAAATTTGAAGTGAGGTCCTCCGTTCATTGCCACAAAGTCCTGCCCACGGAGTTTAAACGGGATCGTTAATACGGAACCTTCAGGCTTTCCCGACGCGGCGGCTGAGGCATCATTATAATGCAGCAGTTCTCCGGTACCCGCATTCTGGAAAATAGCTGTATAAAATTGAACGGCCTCTTCAGCATTGTCATCAAACCATAAAAATGGAGTAATCTTCTGCATAATTTAGCTCCTTCTCTAATTGAAGTTAAACCGGGGTTTTCCCTGCGGGGCAGATGCTTTACTTAAAATGAGAATAACAGTGTGCTTTATTTTTCCTCCAGCACGGATAAAATATTTCCGGCGGGGTCCTTGAACCAGGCGATCAGCGGGCCGCCCTGCCGGGAAATGCCTTTCCCGTCCGTTTTGATGTCACCTTCGTAATGCTCAAACTTTACGCCCCGGCGGGTAAGCTCATCTGCCGCTTTGTCGATATTATCCACCGGAAAATTCAAAACCGTGAAAGTTGCCGGTATGAAATCGGGTTTGGGATAGATGATCGTGCGGCCGCCGCCGGTAAGGTGCAGCGTTAACAGATGCATATTGGTCTGTTCCGTTACGGTGAGACCGAGAGTTTCGCTGTAAAATGCCTTTGCTTTGGCAATATCATCCACCGCAAAACTGTTGAAAGCCGGACTGTCTTTAAACATAAAGGTCTCCTTTCCTTTTTCTGCTTCAAATAATATGAAGTTTGAAATTGAAAACACCGGTCATGGGAGCCGCGGTTTTTGAGAATATACCTTGTTGCCCCAAACTGTTTATTTCGTTACCGGCCTCTTTTTTTATGACGACCATCCTCTCTTTTTATAGGGTGACATCCCGGGTGCTGAAAATCGGGAGGCCTTCACCTCCTTTAGAATACATGAGTATGAAAGTAAAATAATTCGTCGCTTAACAGGATGAAGAGAAAGGCTGCACACAAGAAGATTGAATGGAAATGTAAAAACCGCTTTTTGCCGGGAAAAAGCCGGCCTGCTACAGAAGGTAAGATTTATTTAAATTACGGCAATTGCTTTACATGATTGATGATGAACCTGCTTTCGGGAATGGCCGGCATCCTGTGTAAACTGAATTCCAGATTCTGTTCCGGCACAGAGTACTCCATTGATTGAGTAAGCATTTTAACGGCGGTTTTCATTAACTCAATGGTGATCCATTCCCCGGGACAGCGGTGATCGTTATGAAAATCGCCGGCTCCCTGAGGAATAAAGTTGTAGGCATTTTCCTGCCATGCAGCAAAGCGTTCCGGCCGGAATTCTTCCGGTTTTTCCCAGATCCGGGGATCGTGATTAGTGCCGTACAGGTCCAGGATAACCCAGTCTCCTTTTTTAAAGAAATGTTCCCGCCAGTTAAATTCCTCGCGGACGCGCCCGCCGATCAGCGGGAAATAAGGATAGTAACGCCGCACTTCCTGCACAAAATTTTCCAGATAATTATCCTCACCTGCCCGCAGTTTTCCGCGGCATTCAGGATGCCGGTGCAGTGCCAGTGCCGCGAAGGTGATGAACCGGGCCACTGCCACAGTAGGGCGCAGCACATTCAGCAGTTCCACGGCTGCTTCTTTAATATCCATCACTTTCCCGTTGGAGTCTTGATGAAATGAGATCAGATTCAGCGGGCTCCCTTCTTCTGCCTCCAGCTCTCCGCTGCGAATCCGGCGGATAAGATTCTGCGCCCAATCCTCAGTGCGGCTGCGGCGATAAAGGCCCCGCCAGTTGCGCGGCCCAACAGAGCCGGCACCGTCTATCATTGCTGCAAATTCGCTGGTTCTTTGGGCGGCTTCCGGTTCTGTTATAACGATTCCCGCCCATTTGCAGACGCCACGGCATAAAATTTCCTGAACTTCTTTATGCAAAACAACTCTGTCCATCTGCTCCCATTTCCTAAGGAAAGTCAGCCACTCATGCTTAACCTGTTCCCCCAGACGCCGGATCTGTTCCGGAGACATCATGGACATGAACATTTCTTTGCGCTTACGATGCGCTGCACCGCTCAACTGCTGAACGCTTCCTTTATCCTGAAGCAGCAGCAGTGCTGTGGGCGGCATGGCCTTTTTCCGGGTAAAACGGTCCGGATGGTAAAACATGCGGGCAGCCTCTTCGCCGCGGGTGCAGATAACTTTGCGCAGCATGAGGCGTGTTTCGAAGACATCGCTCTCCAAACCTGCAAACCGTTTTAAAGTGAAAGTATAGCCCTCCCGCAGCAGTGAAATGGTGCTGTCCGGGCTTTGATCTTTAGGAAATTGTGACATGATTGTTTTTCCGTTTACTGGTATGATGTGTTCAGGATTTGTGAGAATTTGGCCATGCGGGTTTTTACGAAAAAAACTTCAGCAGGTTCAATGTCCGCCGGCTGCAATTGCAGGCATTACCGCCGCTATAAATACGGCCGCCTGACAGGCTTCGATTACCTCTTTCGTCGCTTTGCCGGTCATATCACCATTAACAATTTGCTCTATACGTTTTTTGCGGGGTTTTAATTCTTTACGGCTAAAGGGTTGTTTCAGAAGGTCTGCACCTTTTGCCAGTGATATCAGGACGGCTGTACGCCCCTCAACTTCACCGGTATCGGTAAAGATTGCCTTGCGCATCCGCTCAATAATCTGTCTCTCCGGTTCCGGATTTATTTCAGGATAAATTTTGCGGGTAAAAAGAAGCAGCACCTTATCTTCCCCGTTACGCAGAATTCCCCGGTTACAGAGGTGCCGGGCGACTTTATGGCGCAGCTTTTTAATACCGGCAATTCGGCTTATCCATGTTTTCAGGGAAGCACGCCTTTTAGCTCCCGCAATTTTTTCAATGACTTCGTCGATAACAGGATCGCCGGTGGGGGAGGGGTCATTTAGATTAACCCGTTTTCTCCAGCTATCATCTACTGAAATACGGCCGTCCAGCAGCAGCTCGGCAATAATTGCGCCGGCAACTGCGTACTCTGAATAGTCAGTTGCAACCGTCCCCTTTTTATCCCGCAGGGCCAGCAGCATGATTTCTTCATAAAGATGTAAAGAATTGCGATTTTGCATATGCAGCACCTTTTTTTTGATTTAGTAATCATAATCAAAAATATGCATTGTTTATTTTATATTCTTCATCATTGATTCAAACAGGCGGCCATTTAAGGTGAAGGCATGATTCGCTTCATCCACAATTTTACCGGCGGCTGCTTCGCTCACCGGCATTTCGTCCAGTCGGGAGCGGTATTCATTTTTAAAGCGGTCATAGTCCGCGATTTCATTGAAATCATAAAACGCCAGACCTTTATCCGATTCCAGTTTATAAGTTTTACCCACTATCCGCCGCAGCGCCTGACCGCCGGATAAATCACCCAGGTAACGGGTGTAATGATGAGCCACCAGGCCTTCCGGCCACTCTTCTCCAAGTGATTGAATCCGGTGGACGTAGTTCTGTGTTGCCTGATGCAGCGGCACTTCCTGCCAGTTTGTATCGTCGAAATAAAAATTCAAATCCTGTATCAGCGCATCTTTGCGGTTTAATTGCGGATAATAAATCTTTGACAAAACAGAATGATTTTTATGCCGCTCCTGCTGTTCTTCAAGCGCGGTATAAACCGGCAGCAGTTGAACCAGGAAATCTCTGTATGCATTTATGGGTAAACGCCCGCGGAAAAATTCCTGAATAAATGGTGCATTTTCCGCCAGCCGGTGTGCTGTTTTTGTACCTTCGCGTAAACGGACAGAAAGCGGGGGTGTCATCCGGTTGAATCCTCCTTTATAGTGTAGAAATAGTACAGCGGGTTTTGCTTCCGGTCATCAAATTTATACCGTCATTTGCCGGCCCCGGAACATCAGCAAAATATAGCGGAGCCGTATGAGAAGCAAACGGATATCAGAAGGATTCACAATTAATCCGGCTGCACTGCGATATTTTTAGTCATAAAAAATAGTCCGGCTGCCGTTACAATAAGGTTAATTAAAGTCCAGTTTTCTGAAGCAGACAGTGGCCGCAAAATTTGCTGTGGAATGTTAACCGCCCGCTTGACTTTAATAAGCTGAAAAATTTTCCGTCAATTCAGATCGGAATTGCAATTTTTTTCGCTGTGCCCATTCCGGAAACAAAATTGGAATTTATCCATTGTATTAATAGGGTTTATCCATCAATCTCCTATCCATAGCTGCCTGCGCAGCCATTTTGATGGAATTTCAATTTAGCAAATATCTGAAATTTTGCATTCAACTCCTTTCATTATGAATTAAACCGGAGTCGATTTATGATTAAAGAAGGAAGAAGCAGAGTAATAATTGAAGGAGTGGGGCCGGAAATTGACTGCGGCCTTCATCCAATAAAACGCATCATCGGCGAAACGGTGGAGGTCCGTGCGGATATCTTCGGCGACGGCCATGATGAAGTAGCGGCCGCGCTGCTTTTCCGGCCGCAGGATAAAAAAGAGTGGCAGCGGGTTCGCATGCATCCCCGGGGAAACGACCGCTGGGAGGCCGTCTTCCCGGTTCAACAGATGGGTTTTTATCTTTATACCGTTCAGGCCTGGGTGGATCATTTTTTAACCTGGCAAAAAGCCTTTCAAAAAAAGTATGATGCCGGACAGGATATAAAAGTTGAATTGCAGGTTGCCGCCGGATTGCTTGCGGACAGCGCCGGGCGCGCTTCCGGTGCGGATAAGGAGCAGTTGTTAAAATGGAGCAAAGAACTGCAGGAACCGGAAGACGTTGATGCCGCGGCCAGTCTGGCGCTGGAAAGCCGGGTGCTTGCAACAGCGGAACGGTACCCCGATTTATCCATTGCAACATGCTATTCCAAAGAACTGAAAGTCTGGGTAGATCGCGAAAGGGCACTGTTCAGCAGCTGGTATGAGTTTTTTCCCCGTTCAGCCGCAGGCGGAAAAAAGCACGGCACATTTAAAGATTGCGAGAATTTACTGCCGTCTATCGCCGGGATGGGATTTGATGTGGTCTATTTTCCGCCCATTCATCCCATCGGGAAAGTAAACCGCAAGGGGAAAAATAACGCCGTAACCGCCCGTCCCGATGATGTGGGGAGCCCCTGGGCGATCGGCTCTGATGAAGGCGGCCATACCGCAATTCACCCGGAACTGGGCACCATGGAGGACTTTCGTCAACTGGTAAAAACGGCAGAGAAACTGGGTCTGGAAATTGCGCTTGATCTTGCCTATCAGTGTGCACCGGATCATCCCTTTGTAAAAGAGCATCCTGAGTGGTTTAAATGGCGTCCGGACGGCACGGTGCAGTATGCAGAGAATCCGCCCAAAAAATATCAGGATGTACTCCCGGTAAATTTTGAGACGGAAAACTGGAAAGAATTGTGGGAAGCTTTAAAAGATGTGGTGACATTCTGGATTGACAAAGGGGTTAAAATCTTCCGGGTGGATAACCCCCATACCAAACCCTTTCCATTTTGGGAATGGCTGATTTCCGAAATAAGAAATTTGCACCCGGAAATCATCTTTCTGGCGGAAGCCTTTACCCGCCCCAAAGTGATGTATAAACTGGCAAAAGTGGGATTCAGCCAGTCCTATACCTATTTTACCTGGCGGCACACCAAATGGGAATTCCGGGATTATCTGCAGGAATTGACCCGCACTGAGGTGCGGGAATACTTCCGGCCGAATTTCTGGCCCAATACCCCGGATATTCTGCCGGAGCATCTGCAGATTGGCGGGAAGTCCGCTTTTGAAGCGCGGCTGGTGCTGGCAGGTACACTGTCTTCCAACTACGGGGTTTACGGGCCGGCTTTCGACTTGCTGGTAAACCAGGGCATTACCGGAAAAGAAGAATATATTTATTCCGAAAAATATGAAGTAAAAGACTGGCAGGTGGATAAGCCGGGTAATCTGCAGAGACTGATGACCCGCTTTAATCAGATCCGCCGGGAAAATCCGGCGCTGCAGACCACCTGGAATATTGAATTCCTGGAGACCCAGGATAAATACCTGCTATATTTTATGAAAACAACCGAAGACCTGTCGAACATCCTGCTGGTGGTGGTAAATATGGATCCCTTCTACACACATGCCGAAAATCTTCGCATTCCGCTGGAAAAGCTGAAGATGAGCGCCGATCAGTCTTTTTTGGTGCAGGAACTGCTCAGCGAGCGTCAATCCATCTGGCAGGGCGCCCGCAATTATGTGGAACTGAATCCGGAACACAGTCCTGCCGCTATCTTCCGGGTGGACCGCCGGGTTCGCCGGGAAAATGATTTCGACTATTACCTGTAAGGAAACTGGAGGAGATGTTGTATGGCCATTAATTTATTATCGGACGACCCCCTTTGGTATAAAGATGCGATTATTTATGAACTGCATATAAAGTCATTTGCTGACAGCAGCGGCGACGGAATCGGTGATTTCGGCGGCCTGATCCGGAAGCTGGATTATCTGGAAAGCCTGGGCATTACCGCCATCTGGCTGCTTCCGTTTTATCCCTCGCCCCTGCGGGATGACGGCTACGATATTGCGGATTACTTTGATATTCACCCGGACTACGGAAAGCTGAGCGATTTTAAACGGTTTCTAAAAGAATCCCATAAACGGGGCATCCGGGTTATTACCGAGCTTGTTATCAATCACACTTCGGTGCAGCATCCCTGGTTTCAGCGGGCGCGCCAGTCCAAACCCGGCAGTGTTTACCGCGATTTTTATGTGTGGAGCGACACCCCTGAAAAATACGGGGATACCCGCATCATTTTTCAGGATTTTGAATCCTCCAACTGGAGCTGGGATCCGGTGGCAAAGGCTTATTACTGGCACCGCTTTTACAGCCATCAGCCGGACCTGAATTATGACAATCCCCGCGTGCAGAAAGAAATTTTCCGTATCCTTGATTTCTGGTTCAAAATGGGAGTAGACGGCCTGCGGCTGGATGCCATTCCCTATTTATATCAGCGGGAGGGAACCAATTGCGAAAATCTGCCCGAGACTCATCAATTCCTGAAAAAACTGCGGGATCATGTGGACAGCCGGCACCGCAACAAAATGCTGCTGGCGGAAGCCAACCAGTGGCCGGAAGATGCGGTGGCGTATTTCGGAGATGGGGATGAATGCCACATGGCCTTTCATTTCCCGGTAATGCCCCGTTTGTTTATGGCGCTGCGCATGGAAGACAGTTTCCCGGTCATTGATATTATGGATCAAACACCGGAAATCCCCGAAAACTGCCAGTGGGCCATGTTCCTGCGCAACCATGATGAACTTACCCTGGAAATGGTAACGGATGAAGAGCGCGATTATATGTACCGGGTATATGCCAAAGACCCGCGCTCCCGCATTAATCTGGGTATCCGCCGCCGCCTTGCCCCTTTGCTGGAAAACAACCACTATAAAATCCAGTTGCTGAATATTATCCTGTTTTCGCTGCCTGGCACGCCGGTTATTTATTACGGGGATGAAATCGGGATGGGGGATAATTACTATCTGGGTGACCGCGACGGCGTCCGCACCCCCATGCAGTGGAGCAGTGACCGTAATGCGGGTTTTTCCAGCGCCAATCCCCACCAGCTTTATCTGCCGGTTATTATTGAATCCGAATACCACTACGAAGCCTTGAATGTGGAAAATCAGGAGCGCAACCTGTCTTCACCATTGTGGTGGATGAAGCGGGTGATTGCCATGCGCAAACATTACAAGGCCTTCAGCCGTGGAACCCTGCGCTTTCTGGATCCGGATAATCCCAAGGTGCTCTGTTTTGTGCGGGAATTTGAAGAGGAAATCATTCTGGTCGTCTTGAACCTTTCCCGTTTTACGCAGGTTGCCCGCATCGATCTGGCCGAGTTCCGCGGATATACTCCCAAGGAGTTGTTCAGTTTGAATGAATTCCCGCAAATTCCGGAGCAGCCTTATCTGCTGACAATGGGGCCGTACGGCCATTACTGGCTGCTCCTTGAAAAGGAAAAAGGATACCGTGAATATCAGGAAAGTGATCAGATACCTGAAATTTCAGTAAACGGGCCCTGGCATTCTATACTGAATGAAAACAAACGGGTTGAGCTGGAAAATGAAATATTACCCAAATACCTGAAAAAGGTCCGCTGGTTTGGCGGAAAAGCACGCCCCATACAACAGGTAAAGATAGGAGAAATTCTCTCCCTGCCAAGGGCGGATTATTCCGCCCGTATTCTGATTCTGGAAGTGCAGTACCGGGTAGGTGCCGGGGACCGGTATCTGCTGCCGCTGGCCTTTACCCCCCATCCCGGCGCAGGGGAACTGCTTGCCAAATATCCGGGAAGCGTGATTGCCCATTTACAGGTAAACGGCCAGTCCGGTATCCTGTTCGACGGCATTTATAAAGAAGATTTCCGGGTAACCCTGCTGGATTTTATTGCCCGCCGCAGCCGCTCCAAAGGGATAAACGGAGAACTGGTTGCTATACAGGGCCGGGAGTTTAAAAAAATCCTGGGTAAGGAATCACCGGATCTTACCAGCCGGGTGCTGAATGTTGAGCAAAGTAACTCATCTATAATTTACGATAATAAGTTTTTCCTGAAAATGTACAGGCGGGTGGAGGAAGGGCAGAATCCCGATCCTGAAGTGGTGCGTTTCCTGACGGAAAAAGGCGGATTTGCCCATGTACCGGCATACGCGGGGAGTATTGAATACCAGTTAAGTGCGAAAGAAACTCTGGTTTTGGCCCTGCTGCAGGAATATGAAGTCAGCCAGGGGAACAGTTGGGACCTGGCGCTGGATGCGGTGAAGCGCTTTATCGAACAGGCTATTTCCCATAAGTCGGAACTGAAGTCACAGCATTTTGAAGTGCCTTCCTGGTTCAATACGCATGCGGAGCAGTTGCCGGAATTGTTGCGGGATCTGATTGACGGGATTTTATTCGATCAGGTGTCTCTGCTGGGGAAAAGAACCGCAGAAATGCACCGTTCACTCAGCCGGATTGCCAGCGACCCGGTGTTCAAACCCGAGCCTTTTTCACAACTGTACCAGCGGGCGCTCTATCAATCCCTGCGCAGCAATGCGGTTAAAAACCTGCGCCTTCTGGAAAAGCAGTTGAATAATTTACCGGAAGAAATGCAGGAACGTGCCAAAACAGTTCTTTCACTGAAACGTCAGATACAGACGCAATTGAAGAAAATCCTTAACCAG
>JBAPTX010000287.1:0-2082 GCA_049282375.1 Calditrichia bacterium | reverse complement strand
TGGCTGCGCTTTCCGGCGCCGGAAACGGTTCAGGTCAGCGGCACTGCGGTAAATTCGGTCACTCTGGACCTGATTCCGGTCTGGAACCTGATCAGCGGACCGACCTGCAAAGTGGCAGCCAGTGATGTGCTGGACCCCGGCAACATCCTGATTCCGGGCACACTCTTCAGCTATGATGGTTCTTACAGTCCAACGGATACCCTGCGGCCGGGGAAAGGCTACTGGGTGCGCACCAGCAGCGCCGGACAGATTACGGTAAGCTGCGGCCCAACTTTAGCCAAAAACATTTTTGCAGCCTGGCAGCCTTTAAACCTCAGCCGGAGCCCCGCGCTGACGATAACCGATGCAGGCGGAAATACGCAGCAGCTTTCCTTTAATATTGAATTGCCTAATCCTGAGATGAAAATCTCCTACAGCCTGCCGCCGCTTCCGCCTGCCGGCGCTTTCGATGCGCGTTTTGCCGGAGATTACCGCATTTCGGAAAACAGTGAGGATATTATTCAACTGCAGGCATCTGCCTGGCCGCTGACGCTACATGCGAAAAATCTGCCAGCCGCTGAGCAGTATGCGCTGGAGGAAATCCTGAGCAGCGGCGAAGCAGGGGAAACCCATCTGCTGCAGGACGGCGGTAAAGCGGTGATCGGCAATCCGCAGGTAAAAGCCGTTCGCCTGTTTAAAACAGAAACCGTGCCGCTGACCTTCACGGTGGCGCAGAATTATCCCAATCCGTTCAATCCGGCTACGGAAATCCGCTACAGCCTTCCCGCAGAAACGCAGGTGGAGATCACCATTTATAACGCTTTGGGGCAGCGGGTAAAAACACTGCTTTCCGGGCGGCAGGCTGCCGGCAATTATACAGTAAGCTGGAATGCCACCAATGACAATGAACAAGCGGTGGGCAGCGGCCTCTATTTCTACCGGGTAAAAGCGGGCGAAAATACCGCCATGAAGAAGATGCTGCTTGTGCGGTAGTTCTCCTACATCTTAAAAAATGAAATCAAAAGGGCAGGGCCTGCAGCAGGCGCCTGCCCTTTTTAACTTCCGGTTGGCCTCTCGAAATCTGCAGTCTCAAGTTACTGCTTTTTTTTCATTCATATCCAGTTTGAAGATTTATTCAAAATTTATTACAGGAACAAAACGAAAATAAATTCCGGTTTAATTTCCGGTTTGGATAGAAATTGTATTTTAAATGGAGAAGTGAAAGCAGACCGGAAGCTCATCTTTATTTATCATTGATTTATCAAAACATGAGTATTATCTTTTCGCCGGTTTTGAAGAAATGCATCAGCAGGGAGCAGTTCAGGCGGCATTATGGAAGTTTTCAGTCACGATTATTGGATGCAGGCCGCCTTTCGAGAAGCGGAAAAAGCTTACGAAAAGGATGAAGTTCCCATTGGTGCGGTTGTGGTCTTTGAAAACAAAATTATCGGTCGCGGTCATAATCTAACGGAGACGTTACAGGACCCCACAGCCCATGCGGAAATGATTGCCATTACCGCAGCAGCGGAATACCTGAATTCCCGGCGTTTACTGGATACCGCTCTCTATGTTACTCTGGAACCCTGCGCCATGTGCGCCGGCGCCATTGTGCAGTCGCGAATCCCGCTGCTGGTTTTCGGTGCCGCCGATCCGAAGAGCGGCGCCTGCGGAACATTGTTTAATCTGGTGCAGGACAAACGGTTGAATCATCGGGCACAGGTGGTTGGCGGAATTAATGAAAATAAATGTGCAATTCTGTTAAGCGATTTTTTCCGCAGACTGAGAAATACTAATTAGAGCGGTTTCGGAGAGGTGCCGGAGTGGTCGAACGGGCACGACTGGAAATCGTGTGTACCCTTTGGGTACCGTGGGTTCGAATCCCACCCTCTCCGCTGTTAAAGTAAAATGAGTCCGCGCTGTATTTGCTGACTTTAGAAATCTAAGGAATTTACCACGGGTTCTCCCGCCGGAACCCCTTTTGGGGGAATCCCACTTTACCCCTGCGTGCCTCTCCGCTACTTACAGTAAAAATTAAAAGAAAATGTAATTTTATCCTGAATTAATTTCCCATCCATTCAGTATATGTAGAATACTATTCTCCTT
>JBAPTX010000286.1:0-8425 GCA_049282375.1 Calditrichia bacterium | reverse complement strand
TCCGACATAATCATGATATGCCGCGATATAAAGGTGGATGGGCACAAATATAATGACGAAAAACCACAAAAAGACATGATGCCATAAGCGCACAATATGATCACCGCCCATCAGCGGAACCACCCACGCAAAAGCGTTTGCGATCCAGTTATTGCTCATCGCCGCATATAATCCGAATCCGGTTATCGTCTGAAAAAGAAAGGCCAGAAACCCGATGGTATAGGTCAGTCCGGCAAGTGCATTGTGGCCGATCGTGTGATAAGCATGTTCCCTGAGTTGCAGAACATCCATCCGGACAACATTTAATATCTCTCTCCATTGTTGCTTTTTAAAGGGAACGATGGAAGAATATTTTACATATTCATTTCCCACAAATCCCCAGTAAAGCCTTACGATAGAATTGAAAACCCAAATATATGCGAAGGCAAAATGAAAAAACCGGATGTTTCCGAACCAGTACTGGGAATGCGCTTCCCCGGCACTGATAATTCCCAGTGGATTCCCGATTAAAAAACCGGTAATGGCAAGCACAATTACACAAAGGGCATTTACCCAGTGAAACAGCCGGACCGGCCATTCCCATACATAGATTTCATAAAATTCTGCTCTCGTTTCATTAACCATGGTCTGCCCTCCGCTACATAAAGCTGATTTGGTTCAGGTGCTTGCCATCAGGATCATACAGGTGAACCGCACATGCGATACAAGGGTCGAATGAGTGAACAGTTCTCAATATTTCCAGCGGCTGTTCCGCATTGGCCATGGGTGTTTCCATCAGGGAGGCTTCGTAGGCAGATAACTGTCCGTTTGCATCGCGGGGAGAAGCATTCCAGGTGCTGGGGACAACTAATTGATAATTGTCGATTTTTTTGTTGCGGATTACAATCCAGTGGGCCAAAGCTCCGCGCGGCGCTTCGGAAAGTCCCACCCCCTTTGCTTCGGCAGGCCAGGTGTCAGGTTTCCATTTCTCCTGATTAAACATCCGGGTATCCCCGTTTTTGATATTGGTAATAAGCTGATCATAGAATTCCTGCGCCCAGGTGGCTATCAATTTTGTTTCCAGTCCGCGTGCCGCTGTACGCCCTAAGGTAGAAAACAAACCGGTGACCGGCGCATTCAGAAGGCCCAGCGCTTCCCCTATAATTTCTTTTACATCATCGTTCCCGGAGGCATAAGCCACCAGCAGACGTGCCAGCGGACCCACTTCCATGGGATGGTCTTTCCAGCGGGGCGTTTTCAGCCAACTGTATTTACCATCCACATTCAGTTGATCGTACGGAGGTTTGGGGCCGGTATAATTGAATTCCGTTTCGCCCGTCCAGGGATGGAGACTTTGTTGATTTCCCTCCTGATACTTATACCAGGAATGAGTCACATACTCGCGCACCTGATCGGGATCATCGCCTCTGACTTCAAATACTTCATTCAGATTGCGGTTCAGAATTGCACCCCGCTGAAATTTAAAACTTTCCGGATTATTGTATCCATTGACCGGCAGGTCCCCGTAAGAGAGATAGTTCTTTAAACCGCCGCCAATGGCAAACCAGTCCTTATAGAATGATGCCACTGCCAGCAGGTCCGGGATATAAACCTGTTCGACAAAAACTTTGGCATCGTCCAGCAGTGTCTTTACATAAGCCAGCCGTTCTGAATTCAGTGCATTTGCTTCATCGGGATCCACTGCACAGGGGGCGCCGCCCACCAGGTAATTTGGGTGGGGATTTTTCCCGCCGAAAATCGTATGGACCTTCACGATTTCTTTTTGCCACTGCAGCGCATCCAGATAGTGAGCCACACCGATCAGGTTGACTTCAGGCGGCAGTTTATAAGCGGGATGTCCCCAGTAGCCGTTGGCAAAAATACCAAGCTGTCCGCTTTCCACCATTGTCTTCACGCGCTTTTGAACATCCCGGAAATTTGTTTCGGAATTTTTGGGCCAACTGGAAAGACCACGGGCAATTTTGGCTGCTTCTGCGGGATCCGCTTTCAGGGCACTGACCACATCAACCCAGTCCAATGCATGCAGATGGTAAAAATGTACCACATGGTCCTGCATGTACTGAGCGCAGAACATCAGATTTCTTACCAGTTCAGCATTCGGGGGAATAACAATGTTCAGGGCATTTTCAACCGTCCGGACAGAGGCTAGGGCATGAACAGTTGTACATACTCCGCAGGCCCTTTCGGTAAATGCCCAGGCATCCCGCGGATCGCGCCCTTTTAAAATAATTTCAAATCCACGCACCATCGTGCCGGATGAATAAGCATTACTGACTTTGCCGTTGTTTACTTCTGCTTCTATACGGAGGTGTCCCTCAATGCGGGTAACGGGATCAACTACAATTCTGGTGGCCATTATACGCCTCCTTTGTCTTTTTCGCCGGTTTTCAACGGCGTATCCGGTTTCTCTTTAGCTTCCTGATGTTTTATGAGGCGTCGTTTCCGAATGTTAGTGGCTACCGCATGAGCGCCGATTCCCACAACAGTTGCCGCACCAGCTACCAATCCGATTGTATCGGCGGTGGTTTCTATGCCGAATCCGGGAAAGTTCGCAAGGTGTTGGTAAAAGGGTCCGTTATCAAAATAATTGGCCTCGCTGCAGCCGATACAAGGATGTCCGGATTGTATGGGATAGCTTACTCCGTTATTCCAGCGCATAATGCCGCAGGCATTGTAAGTAACCGGACCCCTGCAGCCGACTTTGTAAAGGCAGTATCCTTTTTTCGCATTGGCATCATCGAATGTGTTCACAAATAAACCGGCATCGTAGAATGGCCGGCGGTAACAGGAGTCGTGCACTCTTTTGGAGTAGAATGCTTTGGGCCGATTAATCCCGTCCAACTGCGGCAGCCGGTCGAAAGCCAGTAGATAAACAACCACCCCGGCCATTACTTCGGCAATGGGAGGGCATCCCGGTACTTTAACAACAGTTTTTCCTTTCAGAACTTTATCCACAGGCGTGGCGCCGGTAGGATTGGGATGAGACCCCTGAATACAGGTATTGGAGGCACAGCTTCCCCAGGCAATAACCGCTTTTGCACCTTTCGCTGCTTCCTGAACAATATCCAAAGCAGTTCTGCCGCCAATGGTGCAATAAATGCCGTCATCTTTTGTCGGGACAGAGCCTTCCACCATCATGATATATTCACCCCTGTATTGTTCCATGGTGTGGTGAAGGGCTGCCTCAGCCTGATGGCCGGCTGCTGCCTGCAGGGTTTCTGAATAATCCAGAGAGATCTTGTCCAGCAGTATGTCAGATATTACCGGGTGGGAAGAACGAATAAAGGATTCACTGCAGCAGGTACATTCCTGAAAATGAAACCAGACCACCGGCGGTCTTGGTTTATTTTCCAGAGCATAAATTACTTTTCCCAGGCCGCTGGCAGAAATTCCTGCCGCAACTGAAATATATGAGCAGAAGCGAAGAAATTCTCTTCGGCTATAGCCCCTTTCCAGCATTTCGTCCCAAAGGGATTTAGACTTTACAGGCATGGCAAACCTCCGAAATTAATTTTCCTTGTCTTAAGCATTCCTTATCACTGTCTCTATATTAAAAATCTTCACGGGCGAAGATTGATAATTCTAATGCAGCATAATTCAAGGAAATGCGATATCGGAGGCGTATCCGTTTAAACAGAGGTCGTGGAGGCGAGACGCAAATGAATTATGGAAAAACTCATTTTCAAAACTCTCAAAAAATTTAAAGAAATAAGAAATAAATCATGAATTCCAACCGATCTTATCATGAATTTATAAAAAAAAAGGAAATTGTCAATGGTAAAATTATTCTTTGTAGAATTTTGTTTAATATTGTTTCCAAATGGTTACTTGTGAAAACCTTGTATTTATTTTAACCTGCCTTACTAATGGGAATACTTAAAAGTTTTGTTACAACTCAGCCACAAATACATATAGGAAATAGAGAATATTCCCCAGAATAATCTTGGAACTAGATATAAAACGGTGAATGTCAAATAATGGATATCAAAAGCTCTTTATTTTGGGATAGCCGGTTATTATCTTTATGGGCAAAAATTCAGGAGAGGTGCCGGAGCGGTTGAACGGGGCGGTCTCGAAAACCGTTGTCCCGCTTTGCGGGACCGTGGGTTCGAATCCCACCCTCTCCGCACATATTTTACTTCCATTATAATAAGTATAACAGCGATAAAATGGTCGCAGGCCGCGGGTTCTCCCGAAGGGACTCCTGCGGAGGAATCCCACTTACCCCTGCGGGGCCTCTCCGCATATATTTTACTTCCATCATGACCCAAGCACGGATCGCCAGAAACTCAACTGGATTTATGAATATATCGGAAATCGCTAAAAATTGGCTGTAATAAAACCGAATGACAGAGCCGGGTGATTTTAATCATTGGATATATCAATTATGAGGCTCAAATTTGCCAATAATTTGCTATGAATTCGGTTTCGAATTCATTGAAAATACATTTAATCTTTGGAGGTATGATGAAAAAGTTGATTCTGGTTGTTTTGCTGTTTGCACTGCCGCTCATGTTTTTAAGCGGGTGTGCGGCCTATTCGGTTGCTCCGGTTACCGGTTTTATTTATACGGAGGTTAAAGCTCCCATGGGCGCCACCAGCAATGAAAACGCCACCAAAATGGGAATTTCCTCTGCTACTTCCATTCTGGGCCTGGTTGCCACCGGGGATGCCAGTATTGAAGCAGCCAAGAAAAATGGAAATATTACAAAGGTTACACACGTGGATTATTCAAGTAAAAGTATTTTGGGAATTTACGCTGAATTTAAAACAATCGTATACGGTGAATGAAAAGCCGGGAATTCAGATAAACTTCTTAAATCATAAAAACCTGCTTTTCCCTTTGGAAAGCAGGTTTTTTTACAGCCATTTTTTTACTTTAAAGTAGAGCAGCATTCCTGCGCCCAGGGTGAACAGTACGCCCAGAAATACAAAATATCCATACTGCCATTCCAGTTCGGGCATGTATCTGAAATTGGTGCCGTAAATGGCCGCCAGCAGGGAAAGCGGCATCATAATGGTGGCGATAATGGCCAGTACTTTCATGAAGTTATTTAACTGGTGGGACAACACACTGTTGTATCCTGAAAAGGTATCATGCACGCGCTCCTGCAGGGAATCTACAGACTCGGTCAATCGGTCCAGATGGTCAAAAATGCCGTAAAGGTATGGACGGGCGGCATCGCTGATCACTTCCAGTTTGCTGCCGCTTAAATGACGCATGCTCCGCTGCATCGGCAGCAGGCTTTGCTTCAGCAGGCGTACCATTCGTTTGCTGCGGATAATATCATCCAGAATGCTGCGGGAAAAATCTTTCTCCAGATATTTATCTTCAATTTCCTCCAGTTTATCATCAATATAGAAAATCTGCGGTAAAAATCCGTCCACAATGGCATCCCAAAGAAGGAAAAATATAAACCCCGGTGTTTTGCCGACTGAACGAAAGGATTGTTCATAATTCTGCCGGATAGTTTTAATATAACCGGAAGAATTCTCGTGGGCGGTGATGATCAGCCTGTTGTTCATGGCTACCAGTAACGCATTACTTTTCAGCCGGTCGTTTATAATTTCGCCCACCTGCATTTTTTCGGCAATCCATTGCTGTTGATGGATAAAATCAAACCGGTTGCCGGATTCCAGCATCTGATTGCATTCCTGTTCATTCAATCCCAGGAAGGCCAGTAACTTCCTGATTTCGGCATCTTCTGAAAAATTCAGATCCACCCAGGCAAAATTTTCGGGGGAAAGGGAAGAAAAGTCAAGTCCTCCATCATCAATTTTGTGAGAAGTTCTGTCGGTCAAATTAAACACTACTGCAAAATTCATCCGGTCTCCCCTTAATGTTCAGTTCCAAAATAAGAAAAATCAGAATCTTAATCAATATTGGATCGCCATTTTAGCTGCGGTTTGCCGAATTGCCGGTCTTTAGAGGATTCTGCCGGAGAGGAAATGATCTTTTCAATCCCGGAGATTAGAAAATCATATTCAGTTTGATTCCAAATTACCCTCCGGCTACATTATGAACATTAAAATGGTTATTCAATTCACAAAAAGGAACAATAAAGATGGCTGATACTCCTGTAAACGGCAACATTGTTAACCGCGAAATTGATAACATGCAGCTTGATTCGGTAGGCAGAGCGTCTATTCGGGAACTGAACCGGCTGGTAGAAAATATCGAAGAACAATCCGGGGAACAGTTTATCCGCATGGAAATGGGCATCCCCAATCTGCCGCCGCCGGAAATAGCAGTAGAAGCGGAAGTGGAAGCGCTCCGGAATAATGTTGGATCACAGTATCCGCCGTTTGACGGCATTGCTCCGTTAAAACCGGAGATCAGCCGCTTTATAAAAAATTTTATGGATGTAGATGTTGCTCCGGAGGCCTGTTTCCCGACAGTCGGCGCCATGCAGGGCTGTTATATGGGGCTGATGGTCTCCGCCCGCCGTAAAAAGGGACAGGATGAAATTTTATTCATCGATCCCGGCTTTCCGGTAAATAAACGTCAGGTAAAAGTGATCGGACTGCAAAGCCGGAGTTTTGATATTTATGATTACCGGGGTGAACGGCTGCGGGAAAAATTGGAGTCGCACCTTTCAACCGGAAGAATCGGTGCCATTATGTATTCCAATCCCAACAATCCGGCATGGATCTGTTTTACCGAAAACGAACTGCAGATCATTGGGGAACTGGCCACCCGATATGATGTGATTGTGCTGGAAGATCTGGCCTATTTCGGAATGGACTTCCGCAAGGATTATTCTGTTCCCGGAGAACCGCCATTTATCCCGACTGTGGCAAGATATACGGATAATTATATTCTGATCATTTCCAGCTCCAAATCCTTCAGCATGGCCGGGCAGCGCATCGGAATGACCGCCATTTCCACAAAACTGTTCTATTCCAAAGGGGATAACCTGCAGGAATTTTTCGGCAGCCGGGTTTTTGGGAGAGCCTATATTTTCGGGGCGATGTATGCTCTCAGCTCGGGTGTTTCCCACAGCGCCCAATATGGGTTGCTGGGATTACTGAAAGCGGTGAATAATCGCGAATATAATTTTGTTGATGAAGTGCGGGAGTATGGAGACCGAGCCGGTGTAATGAAAAAGCTGTTCACCGAAAACGGTTTTAAAATTGTATATGATACGGATGAGGGCAGGCCGATTGCCGACGGGTTTTATTTTACGGTTGCTTATCCCGGGCTTACCGGGGAGGAACTGGTGGAAGAACTGCTTTATTACGGCATAAGCGCCATTGCTCTTTCCACAACCGGCAGCAGCCGGCATGAGGGCATCCGGGCCTGCGTTTCCAAAACACCTTCCTCTTTGTTTCCTTTGTTGAAGGAACGGTTGAATCGATTTAACAGGGATCACCGGGAGGGATTCCGCGCCCGGCGCTGACAGGAAATATATTGTTCATTAGGAGTTGTTAAAGGCTGCCGGGCCAAAGGTGATCCCGCACTGAAAAGCCGCGGCTGATGAGAAAAATGACTTCTGCATCTGTAATCATTTCATTTCTCCCCTTCAACACCCGCTTCCCGGAACAGTCGCGAGATAAGGGATTCGGCTTCCTCCAGCAGTTGATTCAAATGGGCTTCTCCCCGGAAGCTTTCCCCGTAAATTTTGTAAATATCTTCTGTGCCGGAGGGCCGGGCGGCAAACCAGCCGTTTTTTGTCACCACTTTCAATCCGCCAATCGGGGCATTATTGCCCGGCGCGCGGCTCATGGCCGCTTCTATGGGTTCACCGGCAATTTCACGATCCCGAATCGCATCCGGGGAAATATTTTTAAGAATTTCTTTCTGTTTCACAGTAGCCGGTGCATCTATGCGGCGGTATACCGGCTGCCCGAATTCACTTTCCAGCTCTGCATAATATTTCGCCGGGTCTTTTCCGGTAACCGCAGTAATTTCCGCCGCCAGCAGGTCCATGATGAAACCGTCCTTATCAGTAGTCCACACGGTACCGTTCCGTCTTAAAAAGGAAGCGCCCGCACTTTCTTCACCTCCAAATCCAATCTCCCGGTTCAATAATCCATCTACGAACCACTTAAAACCCACCGGCACTTCCACCAGTTTCCGGCCCAGCCGTCCGGCAACGCGGTCCAGCATAGAGCTGGAAACCAATGTTTTGCCCACTGCTGTTTTTGCCGGCCATTCTTTTCTTTTTTGGAAAAGATAGTCCACCGCCACGGCCAGAAAATGATTGGGATTCATCAGCCCGCCGCTGCGGGTTACAATGCCATGACGATCGTAATCGGGGTCGTTACCGAAAGCGATATCAAACTTGTCCCGCAGATTGATCAGGTTGGCCATTGCATAGGCAGAGGAACAATCCATGCGGATTTTACCGTCTTTATCCAGCGGCATAAAAGCAAAGGCGGCATCCAGACGCCGGTTTACCACTTCAATGTTCAGGTGGTAAGT
>JBAPTX010000285.1:0-6914 GCA_049282375.1 Calditrichia bacterium | reverse complement strand
ACCGAAAAGCCGGTCTTTATAAAGTTATAACGGTCCATCTGCCAGTTGAAATCACCCTGAATCATGTACTGGTCATTATAGCCGCGCCCCGGCGCACTGGAATAAAATCCGCCGGTGGTTCCCAGTGAATAACTGCTACCGAAATCGACCCCGGTGGAAGCAGCCGTAAAAAGCTGAATACCGCTGTCGCCGGGATACCGGGCAATTTTATTGTCTTTCCGGAAATAGTAATCACTGTCTTCCCGTTGATATGAGAGGGCAATGTTATAAAAGAAGTTATCTGAAGGGGAATGCTGAAAACGCAGAAATTGTGAATAGGACCAGTTTTTGGATGTACGAAAATTATCGGGCGCAAACTGATAGTAAAGCTCACCGCCGGTGGAATTCGGGTCATAAGGCCCTTCGGTTTTCTGATAAGCGCCGAATGCCGTA
Source organism: Calditrichia bacterium (assembly GCA_049282375.1). Lineage (GTDB taxonomy): Bacteria > Calditrichota > Calditrichia > RBG-13-44-9 > RBG-13-44-9 > JBAPTX01. Next base: position 6,482 of record JBAPTX010000285.1, on the reverse strand, counting down.
TATGTTAAAGAGACTTGCGGTGAAAATGAATAGACCAGTTTTGCCTGGAAAGAACCGTAATTGCTGGTATTTAACGGGCCCTCTTCTCCATCGCCAGTGGCCAGTGAATCCGGGATGGGAATAACCGTACCAGTGGTAAGATCCTGCCATTGAGCCCATTCGCGGTAAGCGGCAATTTTCCAGCCGTCGGTTGAATTAAAGCGGCGCTGATACCAGTTCAGACTTTCAAAATGATGCACACGGGCATTAACCACAAAACCCAGTTTATTCGGAATGATGGGGCCGGTTACCCCCACTTCCACGTTTGCATCTGCCACCGGATTATAATTCTGTACACCTAAATAAATATCATCTTTGGTGCTCCACCAGTCGCCGGTGTAGGCATTGATGTTGGTGCGGAATTTACTGGCAGGACGTTTGGTAACAATATTAACAACACCAGACTGTGCCTGGCCGTATTCGGCATTGAACGTCCCGCTGATCACTTCCAGTTCGGCAATCATGTTATTGTCCACTTCCACCAGGCTTCCGCCGGACTGGCTGAAGGAATTGGTGACCGGAACGCCGTCCACCACATAGGAAATTTCACGGGCACGGCCGCCGCGGAAATGCAGCTCGCCGTTACTGCTCACCACACCCGCCTGAAGCTCAATCACTTCTTCCAGTTCTGTAACCGGCATGCTTTCCACTGTTTCGGAAGAAACCACCGAGGAAGAGTGGGTACGGTCCATTTCAATGGGCGGACGTTCCGCCTGAACGACAACCGTTTCACCTTCCAGCACCTGGGGCGATAATTTGACGTCGCGGGTTGTGGTGCGATCCACGCTTACTTTAACATTTTCGATAGTTGTGCTGGCATAACCGATGTAATGTACAGACATATCATAAGCGCCGGGCGGCACATTAATGATAACGAAGTAGCCGTCAACGTCTGTGCTGGCGCCCATGCCGGTGCCCTCCAAAACCACATTGGCGCCAATTAACGGATCGCCGGTGGAGGCATCCTTCACAGTTCCCATCAGCTTACCGGTGGTGCCGGCAAAAACCGCCTGGACTGAAAAAAACAGCATTAAAATTAATAGAACTGCAATTGGGTAAGATTTCATTGATGAGTGGCTCCTTAACTTTAAATCCCTTATCCTGCTATATTATGTTTTCTGGAAAAAATTTTATGAAAGATTTAGTTATAAATCAAATGGTTTTAATTTTATGACTTAGGCTCTTAAAACAGGCTAAAACTTTTTCCACTTCTAATAATCGGATTTACCTCTTCCCTCATAAATTATAAATAATATCAGGCTTCCAACTCGGTAAATTCACCTAAGTTTCTAATAAAAATAAAAATTGCCAGTATTCCCAGTAGCATGTGAGCTGCCAGGGTATACCAAATAAAATCCGGGTGGTCAATGCCCCTGAAATAACCATACAGCGAAGTATAGGTGACGCCGCTCAGGGCGCCGCCCAGTCCCACCGCTAAAAAATTGGAACCCATGTAAAGGCCGGCCTTTTCTTTGGGTGCAATCCAGGTAATGTACTCCTGAATCCGCGGCGCCGCCGACATTTCGCCGATTGCAAATAAAACAATCCCCAGAAACACCCAGGATGAGGAAGATATAAAAGCAAATCCCATGAGTAAAAAGCCCAGGGCACATAAAAACAGCCCGAAAAGAAAGGTAGGCACAGCGGTAAATTTTTCGGCAATTTTACTGACAAATATCTGAAAGATCATAATGATGTAGCCGGTGTGAGAAATCGTTTCGCCGAGAAGCTGCCGCTGCCCGTTTTCGTCAACTCTGGAAAAAAAATCGGCAAATCCGCTTCCGAAAACAGATCTGATGTTTTCATATAACAGGTGCGTATTCAGGCTGCGGTCTATGTAAAGAGCGGTTAAATTGAAAAAAGACCAAAACGGCAGCCAGAAAAATAGCCCAAGTAAAATTAGAAAAACCGCAAATTTCACATCGGAAAGGGCCACATACATATCCCGGAATTTCTGGCCGAGGGTGGTTCCTTCCAGTTCTCTGTCCGGTTCCCGGTAAAAGAAGATGGTAATCAACAGCATAATGCCGATGGAAATTGCTGCCGCCATAAAAGCATAATTCCAGGAAACGGCTCGCAGTTTTCCGGCAATTACCGGCCCGAAGGAAGCGCCCACATTCACCATCGCGTAAAAAATCCCGAATCCTAATGTCTTATTGGTTTTGTCGGTAACGGCGCGAATGGTACCGGAAATCAGGGGTTTAAAAATGCCGGCTGCCAGCCCGATTGACAGCATGGTCAGGGCAATACCGGAAAATGATTTAGTGATAATGAGGAGCAGGATGGAAGGCAGGTATGCAAGATAGGATATGATCAGGACTTTTTTAAATCCGTAGCGGTCTGCAAAGGTGCCGGAAAATACTGGCACAACATAGGAAAAAAGCAGAAATATGCTCTGAACAATCCCGAGCTGGGCTTTAGTATAACCAAGATATTCCATATAAATGCCAAAACCCATATAGATGCCGTAATAGGCAAACCGTTCCAGTACTTCAATGGTATTGGCAATCCAGAAAACCCCCGGAAAAGGGCTTCTTTTAATCTCAGGTGATCCCTTTCCGGCCCCTTCTTCCACCATAATTAAACTCCTTTAATAATTTTTCTGAGAAATCTGTTAGTCACTAATATAACAATATAACACAAAAAGCGGTTTTTGGAAGAACCAAATTCAGTTACACTGCCGATTCTTCTTTCCTGAATATATTTAAAATGATCGGAAAATAAGTGAAACGACCGGGGTGGGTTTGCTCAAACAAAATGCATGACTTATTTCTGGAAAGGAATAAAATTAATTAACCCGCTTTTTTCTCCACTCTGTCAGGGCCCTTTTCTCCGCCAAATTCTATTCCGATTTCTTTCAGCATTTTGAAGGGGGGAATACCTCCGGCAAAGATAAAAACATAATCATTGGGAATTTCTATATTTTTTTCACTCTGTTTTAATATAACCGTATCATCCCGGATTTCAATTACGTTAGAATTGAAGATTGCTTTGATTTTTCCTTTCCGGTGAAGCTCATTGAAGCGGTCTTCATTTTTCTTTTTAATGCGGAAAAACTTCTCCTTCCGGTAAGAAACCGTCACTTTATTGCCGGACTGCCGGGCCAGTCCGATTGCGGATTCCACTGCGCTGTCCCCGCCGCCCACCACCATTATTTGTTTGTTGCGATAGGATTGGGCATCCACAAGCTGATAAGCCACTTTCGGCTTGTCCTCACCGGGAACCTGCAGTTTGCGGGGAGAGCCCCTGCGGCCCAGGGCCAGCACGATTCTCCGCGCCATGTAAGCGCCTTTATCTGTATCCACTTTAAAGTGGCTGTTTATTTTTTGGATACCTGTCACTTTTGTTTTAGAACGGATCTGCAGTTTATGTTTATCAATGATTTCCTGCCAGATTGCCAGCAGATCTTCTTTGGCGATTTCACTTTTTTTAAGTTTCCCGTAAAAAGGGATTTCCACAGCCTGCGCCATTACCAGTTTTTTGCGGGGATACTGCAGAATAGTGCCGCCGGCATCATACTGATCCAGCAGCAGGTAACTTAAATCCTTATGGTTTGCCGTTAACGCGGCCGTTAAACCGGCAGGCCCCGCCCCGACAATGATCACATCGTAAATATCTCCATCCGTTTTTTCGGACAGTTCACCGGCAATATGGTTTATGACCCGTTCCCCCTGCGAAATTGCATTACGGATCAGCGAAAGGCCGCCCAGCTCCCCGGCAATATAAATTCCCTGAACCGTTGATTGATAATAATCGTCCATTAAAGGAATATCATCGCGCGTTTTAATATCCCCCAGCCCGACTTCGATTGCGCCGACCGGGCAGGCATCTTCGCACAATCCATGCCCCACACAGCGGAGGCCGTTTATGACGTGGGCCTTGCCGAATACCACCCCAAGCACATCCCCTTCCGGACAGGCCCGGACACAGGAGCCGCAGCCGATACAGGAGGCTTCGTTAATAAAAGGAAACTGCGCCCGCGGCCGGTTCAATCCCAGCTCTTCCGCTTCGGCTTTGCGTTGAATGTTTTTATTGTGCTCCCGCCGGAATTTAATAAAGTAGGGGATGAAAAGAAGCACCATCACCAGAACAGTGACGCTCCATATAATTAAAGATTCCATATTTGCCATTCGTTCAAAATATAAGATTCTGAATTCGCTTCAAGATAACAGAAACAGTTAAGTGAAATGTTAAAATGAGACCCATATTTTCATTTTTTATTAATCCTGCTTCTTTACAGGGGTTTCGTCAAAATTCGGGTACTTAGAAACGGTATCCGCCCTCCAGCAGCATCCGGTTGCCCTGCAGGTCATCCCCGTCATTCCATTCGTACTGCCCGGAAAAGAAGAAGTGGCGCAGCAGATTCAGGCGGCCGCCAAGGCGCACCCAGCGGTTGTTCCGGCCGGTACCGGAAGCTTTCAAATCGTACTGGTAACCGCCTGCACTGAAATCGGCATCCACATAGCGCCCGATATCCTTGTTAAAACGCAGGGAATAATTAAAACCCCGGGTAAAAAAATTGGAAAAACCGGCCCCGTTGATAAAGGCCGAAAGCCCGCGGATTATCAGGTTTATTTTACTCAGGCCGCCCGCATAGGACCAGGTGTACTGGCGGTCTGTTTCCCGCTTGCGCATACCGAAATTCGAGAAGATACGCAGGTTATTGGGTAACTGCAGAGACAGTGTTCCGCGAAGACCCTGCCTGAGCGCATCATCGAACAGGCTGTCTGCAATGGTGCGGGTCTCATAGGTCTGATAATTTTTGCGGTTATCATACATCAGGCCCAGCCCAATCCATTCCAGCGGATAATAACGGCCGGTAACAAAAAGGTTCGTCAGTGACAACTGATTGCCGGTCCTTTCTTTACGCCAGCCTCTGTTAATGTCCAGTTCGGCGCTCTGATAAAAGCTCCAGCGGCGTCCGCGATTATAGTTGTTCTGCAGGTAAATAAATTCCCGGCTTACTGTGGAACCATGATATTCACCGGCGGCAGCAACAGTGGATTCCAGCCGCTGTCCGCTGTATTCCCCTTTTTGATAATTATAATAAACACCGTATTTCTGGATGGAAGTTTGAAAATCAGCATATTGCCATTCCGGCTGAGTACCGGCAAAAATGCCCATATGACTGCTGGTTGATAAATTATACTGCAGCAATCCGCCATCTATATAGCCTACTCCGCTGAATTTATTGGAAATGATCCGGCCCAATTGATAATTCACTACTGCATTTTCATCATGATAGCTGAAGGAAGCTTCATAGATGCGGTTGCGCCATTCGTTTTCCGGTGCATTTTCATTTAAGCGGCGGACGCGCTGATTGTGGCGGGTGCGGGTTTTTATCCGGAAGGAATAATCGCGGCCCCAGAGCCTGCGTCCCCGAATATTAAAGCGCATGGTCGGCTGCGAAAAATCCAGGTTGGCGGAGGAGAGGTCATTCCAGTCATAATATTGCAGAGAGATGCTGCCGGTGATGCGCATATCGGAATAGCCGGAGCGGGTCCGGCGGTTTTGCCGCACCGGAATAGTCCGTGCGGGTATATTACTCTTTTCCCCGGTGGTGTCGCCGCTGAGTTGTGCCGGTGGCCGGCTGACCGCGCGCTCAGAGATTCGCCTTACTTCCATTCCCGGCTCCAGATCAGCGGAATTTCCCTTAATAATGCGGCAGGAAGCGGAATACTCGGAAAGATGTTCCACTATAATATTCACAGTTGTTTGATTTTGCCCGGCAACCATAAGAGTGTCGCCCAGCATTAAACCGGCTGCCTTACCCTGATCCAGATAGACATTTTCAGCCGAAATGTATTTTACCTGAATTTTTGTGTCTTCAGGAACGGCGTTCTGTGCGCCTGCATTCACAGTTAGCAAAACAAATAATAGAATTAATGCTGCTGCAAAAAACTTCATTCTAATCCCCTCCTCCGGTTGGATGGCAAGAGTAACAGGCTTCACTATCGTAGGAATACCCTGAAACTTCATCATGTTCGTGGTCCATTGAAGATTTATTATGTTCATGGCAGTCGAGACAACTGAATATGCTGAAGTTTCCGGGACTGATATGGCAATCGCTGCAGGAAGACCATTCGCCCGAATGGCTGCCGCTGAAAATGGGGAAAACGGCGTCATGTTCCACAAACTGGGCCGGCTGCCAGCTATAAAAGGTATGGCATTCCTCGCATCTTTTACTGAACCCGCTTTCCTGATGATCGGGAATTTCCACTGAAAAATATTCAGATTCATGGCAGGAAAAACATTCCGACTTCAGAATAGCGAATTCACCTTCAATTTCGCTGTAATGGCAGGCATCGCAATCCAGCCGGGCATGGGCACCCAGCAGAACAAAGGTGGTATTGGCATGCGCTTTCCGGGGATCTTTAACCGTCCAGCTTTGGGGAGTATGGCACTGATCGCACCAGTTTCCCAGACGCCCCTGATGAACATCT
>JBAPTX010000284.1:0-1750 GCA_049282375.1 Calditrichia bacterium | reverse complement strand
GAATTGTCGCTTATGGGAGACGAAATCCTTCCTGCCGAAACTGCTCCGCCGCTGCTGGAATTCCGCAACATCTGCAAATCTTTTTCAGGCAATCAAGTTCTTCATGAAATCAGCTATTCCATGGAATCCGGCCGGATAATTGCGCTGGTTGGCGAAAATGGCGCAGGTAAATCAACCCTGATGAAAATACTCTGCGGTGTTTTACCCGATTATGAGGGCGGAGTATTGCTGCAGGGAAAACCGGAGCATTTCGGCAATCCGCGGGAGGCTGAGCAGGCCGGCATTGCAATGATTCATCAGGAGCTGAACCTGATACCGGATCTGAGTGCCGGGGAAAATATTTTTTTGGGAAAAGAGCCGGTCGGAAAAGCCGGTCAGGTAAATTTTAAAAAGATGCATCGCAAAGCGGAAGAAATTTTAACTGAATTTGAATTCCCCTTCTCCTCCCGCATAAAAATCCGTAATCTGCCGGTCGGCTGGCAGCAGATGGTGGAAATTGCCCGCGCTCTGCAGTTGGATGCAAAAATTATAGTAATGGATGAACCGACCTCCGCTTTGAGCGAACATGAAATTGAGCTGCTGTTCGGGAAAATGCGGCTGCTGAAGCAATCGGGGAGAACCCTCATTTTTATTTCACACCGGTTAAAAGAGATATTCGATATCGCGGATGAAATTGCGGTTCTGCGGGACGGCCGCTTCATGGGCAAGTTTCCGGCACAGCAGGTTACCCGCGATCAGTTGATCCGCCGGATGATCGGTCGGGAATATGCGGAACAGGCAAACCGCAACAAACCGGGCGCTGCAGAACCGGTTCTGCAGGTGCAGAATCTGCAGGTGCGGCAGCAGGATAAAACAGTGCTGGAGAACATCCATTTCAACCTGCATAAGGGTGAAGTACTGGGAATTGCCGGGCTGCTGGGCGCCGGGCGCAGTGAATTGCTCCGGTTTATTTATGGTGCATTAAGCGGCCGGTATTCCGGTCAGATTACATATTTCAATAAGTTATATAATCCGCTATCTGCCGCGGCCGCAATTAAAAAGGGAATTGTTTATCTGCCTGAGGACCGCAAAACGGATGGCATTTTTCCGACCGCAGACCTGCAGTTTAACAGCAGCATCTCGTTTTTACCTGAAATATCCTCCGCCGGTTTTGTCAATAACCACCGGGAAAGAGCAGCAGTGGACAAGCAGTTTAACGCTTTGCAGGTCCGGCACCGGTCGAAAAATCAGAAAATCCCGACCCTGAGCGGGGGCAACCAGCAGAAGGTGCTGCTTTCCCGCGTGCTGCTTCTGAATCCCAAACTGCTGCTGTTGGATGAACCCACCCGGGGAATTGATATCGGCGCTAAAATGGATATTTACAAACTGATTCAAAAGCTGAGCCGGCAGGGTGCTGCAATTCTGGTAACCTCTTCGGAAATACCGGAATTGCTTCAGATGTGCAGACGAGTGCTGGTACTGTCCGGCGGCAGGCAAACCGCTCTGCTGGACAGCGATAAAACGGACCCTCAGCAGATTTTAAAATTTGCTTTTAAAAGGATTTAAAATGAAAGAAAGGCTCTCGCTGTTTTTTGTACATCATGAATGGATAAAACCGGTGCTGGGTGTGATCGCCATTTTTGTCCTCAGCATTATTTTTTCGCCGGTCAGCAGCAGGGGCAACATTGTTTTTCTCAAGTTTGAAAATCTTGCCAATGTGCTCCGGCAGGTCTCAGAGATCGGGATTATTTCCGTGGGAATGACCCTGGTA
>JBAPTX010000283.1:0-2814 GCA_049282375.1 Calditrichia bacterium | reverse complement strand
GCTCAACAGGGCTCCGTCAACCGTTCCGTTAATTACGCCATAATAGGTGAACTGGCGCCCGACCCGCAATTTAGCCTGGGGCAGCACTTTCCAGTTCAGGTAAAGATTGTAAATCTTCTCATTCCATTCAGCCGGGTCGCCCCGATAATCCCCGCGCAGAAACGTATTCAGATAAAGTTGCTGATACTGTTCGGGGGTGATGCGTAATCGCAGACTCTGATAGAAATCCCACTGCTGATTTTCACTGGCATTTTCCCATCCATATCCCGCACTCTGCAGAAACCCATTTACCCGTACCTGGGCATTGGCGGTTAACACAAATGAAATAGCCAGCAGCAGCACCAAAGAAAAACTGATCAATTGTTTCATGAGTACCCTGTTCGGATTTATTGGATTTATGTCAATTCCTGTTACTTACAAAATTTTGCTGCAAAAGCGAGAATGTTGTTCAGGTAAAGTTTTTCTTGTTATGTTAACCACTTTGCAAAATGGCAGAGTAACAAGAAACTATGGTAAAAATCTCACTTAAAATACATTTTGCGACTGAATTTGTCAATAAAAATAAGATAAATTTCTTTCCGCCCCCGTCACCCTGGTTTAAATGATGAATTAAGGAAAGTTTCAGTGCTTCCGTTTCTATTTTAAGAACCGCCTTATTCCATTGTCGGTTGATTACTTTTAAAAAAAAGGCTATATTTCCACTGTTTAAAATTGAAATGATTATGTATGTGAAATGGCGGTTGTTCAATGTAACACTTAAAATCTATTACGGCAGGGAGGAATACAAATGGCTGAGAAAATAAGAGTATTGGTTGCAAAACCCGGTCTGGACGGACATGACAGGGGTGCAAAGGTGGTTGCGGCAGCCCTGCGGGATGCCGGAATGGAAGTGATTTACATGGGATTGCGGCAAACACCGCAGATGATCGTGGAAACCGCTCTGCAGGAAGATGCGGATGTAATCGCACTCAGCATTCTTTCCGGGGCTCATATGACCCTGTTTTCGAAAGTGATTGATTTAATGAAAGATAAAGGGCTGGATGATGTTTTACTCACCGGAGGCGGAATTATTCCGGAAGAGGATATGGGCAAACTGCAACAGAAAGGTGTAGGGAAACTATTCGGCCCGGGCACAAATACCAAAGATATTGTGAACTACATACAAAGCTGGCATCAGGAACACCGGCAGTAGTATGCACGGATTTGCAGCAGGTAAAAAATTGCAGCGGATTTTCAGGTGAGATTAACAATTCCCGGCCCAGTTGGGACTTGTTTTTATACCACTTCTTTATCGTTATTCCGGAACACCCCAACTGCAGTTTTTCGATCCGCCAGTATGGCTGCTGCAATCCCGTTCTTAATACCTGAAGTTTCCTCCTGTGCTTCAGCAGTTCGCCGGCAATGCCCGGCAGATTTTTGATTGAATCAACAGTTGCTCGGAAGAATCTTTATTCTTTTTTCTTTCCTTCTTATCCCCTTGCCCGCTATATTCTTTTATCTTTTTAAAAACAGTAAAAATCTGAAATTCATTTTTGGAGAAACAAGCGGGAGCTGCCGATGAAAATTGAAGAGCCGACTTTTTATCGAAACCGGATAACCGACTGGCCGGAAGATGAACGGCCCCGCGAAAAACTGCTGAATCTGGGTGCGGAATACCTGTCCAATTCCGAGCTGCTGGCAATTCTTTTACGAACCGGCAGCCGTTCCAACAGCGCCGTCGGGCTCGGCAAAACCATTCTGAACCAATACGGCGACCTGCATGATCTGGCTCAAATGGATTTCCGTCAGTTTTCAAAAATTAAAGGGATCGGCAACGCCAAAGCGGTGACTCTGGCGGCCACTTTTGAGATTGCCCGGCGGATTGCCACTTTACCTAACCGGCAGAAACTGAAAATCACCTCTCCGGACCTGATTTATAAATTGTTCGGGCCGCGCTACGGTAATCTGAAAAAGGAAAATTTCTGGGTGCTTCTGCTGAACACCGCAAATTTTTTGCTGCGGGAATATCGTGTTTCCGAGGGAACGCTGAATGCTTCGCTGGTACATCCCAGGGAAGTGTTTCAGCCGGCTATCACCGAATCCGCTGCGTCTGTAATCCTGATGCACAACCATCCTTCCGGGGAAACAAAACCGTCGCAGGAAGACCGGCTGATCACGCAGCGGCTGGTGGAGGCGGGTAAATTGCTGGATATCCCCGTTCTTGATCATGTGATCATCAGCGATAAAAAATATTATAGTTTTAAGAATGAAGGATTAATTGAATAAGCGGTCAGCGGGTGCTCATCAACACGCTGATAAAACGCAGTGATTCAATATTTTCAAAAATAATTTTGATGATTACAGAAATAGGCACGGCCAGAAACATTCCTACAATTCCCCAGATCCAGCCCCAGAACATCAGCGAAAACAATACAACCAGCGGACTTAAGTTCAGGCTCCGCCCTACTATGCGCGGATCCAGCAGGTTGCCAACTACAATTTGAATTCCGATCAGAACCAGAGCAATCCAGAACAGGTGGCCGAAATTCGTATCCTGAATAAATGCAATAGAAAGCGGCAGCACTGTGGCGATTATGGAACCGATGTTGGGAATAAAATTGAGCAGAAATGCCAAGAGTCCCCAGATAAGAGCAAATTCCACATCAAACAATGTTAAGGCGACACCAAAAAGGATTCCGGTCGTCAGGCTGATCAAAGTTTTCGTAATAAGGTATTTCTGAATTTGCCGGTTAATATTTTTCAGCACCGCGGCAATACGGGTAGCAGTTTGGGTGGGAAAAGCCAACTGCACTTTTATCATCAACTGATTGCGGC
>JBAPTX010000282.1:0-3026 GCA_049282375.1 Calditrichia bacterium | reverse complement strand
CAATTAACCCTTTTATTCAACCATTACCGCTGAATCAATATCAGTTTGCCGTTTGTAATATGCCGGAGTAAGTGTGTTGAAACCGATTTAAAAAACAGTTCACTTTCAGGGGAAACTATTATATCTTTAGGCCATTGAATAGCTGATTTTGAAACGGAAAAAGGAGAATTGAATGGGTGCCGAAAGACAAGTTAAAAATGTGACGACCACCCGGATTGATAAACTCACCAATTGGGCCCGTAAAAATTCATTATGGCCTATGCCGTTTGGCACGGCCTGCTGCGCGATTGAATTTATGGCGGCACTGGCATCCCGCTATGATATGGCCCGTTTTGGTGCCGAAGCCATTCGTTTTACCCCGCGCCAATGCGATCTCATGATTGTCGCCGGCCGCGTTTCCATAAAAGAAATGCCTATTTTAAAGCGGATCTGGGATCAGATGCCGGAACCGAAATGGTGCATTGCCATGGGTGCCTGCTGTTCCAGCGGAGGCATTTTTGATACCTATACCCTGGTGCAGGGGATTGATCGTTTTGTACCGGTGGATGTTTATATTCCCGGCTGCCCGCCGCGTCCCGAAGCAGTGCTGGATGCAGTTTTGAAAATTCAGAAGCGGGTGGAGCAGGATTCCTGGAAAAATTACAAACAGGAGTTGCTGGATCAGCGGCGTCAGGATCAGATTTTTAAAGGAACCATGTTTCCCTGGGAAAAAACCTGATATTGATTGGCAATTACTAAAAACTTTAAGGCAGTCCGCTGTGGCGGGGCTGCCTTTTTTTATAGTACCGCTTCTCTGCGGAAAAGGGGGAATAAATTCTGCTTCATCATCCGCTTCCGCCCCTACTGTTTATTTTTTATTAATATTGTTGTATTCAGTCCTTTCTTGTTTTTATTTGGGACTGAACGTATTTCCCGATTCAGTTTAAAAAGTCTGCAGAGTTTGCCATGGACCGCTTTATTGACATTCACAATCACCTGATACCGGAATTTGACGACGGGCCAAAAACAGTAAGCGAATCTCTGGATATGCTTAAAATGGCACTGGATCAGGGGATAACTGAGGTGTTTGCCACTTCCCATTTCACAGAATATATTCCTGAAAAGGTGAAAACAGAATATTGTAATAAACTGCAGGCCCTGCGGGAAGAAGCGCTGGCGCATAATCTGAAAATCAACATATACTCCGGGGCGGAATTATTCTTTCACCACTATCTGGATGAAACCGTCAGGAAAAACCGCATCACCACACTGGGCGGGTTCGGCCAGTATGTGCTGCTGGAATTCCCCATGTTCCAGAGTCCGGAGGGTGTGGAGGATGTTTTATTCAGATTATCGGTGGACCAGTTTATTCCCATCGTGGCGCATCCGGAGCGCTACAATGCGGTTATGGAAAACAGTACTCTGGTTCATCAGTATATTCGCCATGGCGCCCTGTTGCAGGTGAATGCCGGCAGTATTATGGGCGATTTCGGAAAGGCCGTTCAGGAAACCGCGATGGAATTACTGGAAAACCAATTGATTCACTTTATTGCCTCCGATGCCCATTCTTCCAGCGAACGGAAATTTCGTCTGCGGGAGGTTTATCAGACTTTAAAAGAGCATTTGCCGCAGGCCTATCTGCAAAAATTATTATATCAGAATCCCCGCAGCATTATTGATGAAGTGGTTCTGGAAAAAGTTGCCCTTCCCGCTGAGCCGGAAAAAGAGGGGCTGATTAAAAAAATATTGCGTTTTTTTCAATAGTAGAAAGCCAAGTTTGAGGAGATCCAATGGTTCCCACACGCGAGATTTACTGGAATATTTCCGGACTGATCTGGATGTATGTGCTTTTACTGGCTGCGGCTGCCGTCTTTTTCTGGAAGTTTTACCGGCGTTACCGGCTGTGGAAACTGGGGCATCCCGATCAGCGCTTTGATAAAATCGGCTATCGGTTTAAACTGATGCTGCAGTATGCCGGTGCGCAGGGGAGGGTGGTAAAAAAAAGATATGCCGGTACCATGCATCTGCTGATCTATTCCGGTTTTATTATTCTATTTATCGGCACTGTTCTTATTTTTATTCAGGAAGATATTACTGAGCCTCTGTTTTCCTGGCTTTTTCTCAAATCCACTTTCTATCTGATTTATTCGCTAACTCTGGATATTTTCGGGGTACTGGCTATCCTGGGTATTTTTCTGGCCCTTTACCGCCGTGCGGTTATCCAACCCCCCAATTTGAAAACCCGCCGTGATGACCTGATTGTCTTTTCCACCTTTTTAATAATTCTGGTGACCGGTTTTTTGATTGAAGGGTTGCGGATTGCCGAAACCCAACCGGCCTGGGCAGGATGGTCTCCCTTCGGGGCGCTGCTGGCCGGCCTGTTCAGCGGCGCTGCTTCCGATACGCTGCGAGGCTGGCATGCGGGGCTGTGGTGGTTTCATTTGACCATTTCCCTGGCGTTTATTGCCTATATGCCGTTTTCAAAACTGTTCCATATTTTCACCACACCGGCCAATATTTTTTTCCAGTCTTTGGGGCCGAAAGGAGCCTTGGGAAAAATGGAGCTGGAGGAAATTGAGAATTTCGGCGCTTCGGAAATTACGCATTTTTCCTGGAAGGAACTGATGGATCTGGATGCCTGCACGGAATGCGGGCGCTGTTCTGATGTCTGTCCGGCTACTATTACGGAGAAGCCGTTGTCTCCCATGCAGGTTATTGTGGAAATGCGCGATTATATGAGCGCCTATGGCCCTTCTTTTTTCAATGGGAAAAATGAAAATACTGCCGCTGAGGATAAACCGGCTCTGGTGGGCGAAACGGTCGGGGACGGCGAACTATGGGCCTGCACAACCTGCCGGGCCTGTCAGCAGGCCTGCCCGGTTTATATTGAACATATTCCCAAAATAGTGGAAATGCGCCGGCACCTGGTGCTGGAGGAAAGCCGCTTTCCGGCGGAAGTGGTTACCACGTTTAAGAATATGGAAACGCAGGGAAATCCCTGGGGAATTTCGGCGGAAGACCGCGAAAAATGGACCGAAGGCCTGGAT
>JBAPTX010000281.1:0-9264 GCA_049282375.1 Calditrichia bacterium | reverse complement strand
CTGTAAAAATTGAACCGGCCATTGGTAACCTGCAGCGAATCCCGGACCGGATCGCCGGCTATAAAACCCCGGTCGTAGGCGGTAACTGCATAAAGGTATTCCTGTCCATTCATCACATCGGTATCGGTAAATTGAAACTGTAGTCCGGTATTCTCCCCCAGAAAGCGGTGAGGTGCAATGGGGTCGTGGCCGCGAATTTCATTATCCAGGTCGAATTGGGCAATAGGCTTCCACCAGGAAACGCCGGTGGAATCATCAAATCTGGCATCACCCCAGGTGCGGCCGTTGTCACTGCTTTTATAGATTCGAAATCCTTCAAAATCTTCAATTCCGGTCAGCGCATCTTCCGAGTTGATGGACACATCATCCCAGTATAAGGTAATCTGTTCATCGCCTTCCAGAGCAGTTACATGAGGCGCCCTCGGTGGAGTAGGGCCCTGATAAAAATTGTCATACATTAATTGAGCAATTTTGGCATTTTCCACCAGATCCAGTGAATCTTGACCCATTATGACTGCAAATGAAAAGGGAATAGTGTCGCCGACAGCGAATTCAAAGGGTCCCGAACTCATAATAAATACACAGTCCAGGCCACCGGGATGAGTATTCCGTAAGCTGCGGTAAGAATCATAATGCGGATAAAGGTTTCCCTGCGGCGATTCATGAAAAAAATGATTCATATTCTGGGAATGGTTAGGGGAATTTGTTTGGGAGGTATCCCCCGATATTACTTTGTAAGTGATTTCTTCCCCGTCCACTGCATTGGCATGCCAGCCGTTTCCCGTATAGGGACCTCTGGGCCCGCCGTCATGGGACATAGGCCGGTAATTCCATTCAAACCAGTGCCAGTCCGTCATACCGAGCCGCTGCCCGGGATTTATTATTTTCGATCCGAATTCCGTCTCAATTTCAATGATTTCTCCGGTATTGTTGCGGGGCGTATCCAGCAATTTCACTGCAGTATATGCCAGGTTTCTGGAACCGCCGCTGTAATCATCCAGATCCCAGACATATGTAAAATCATGCTCGATATTATAATTCATCATGTCATCCCAGGGAGAGCGCCCGCTGGTGCTGCCGTCCCGCTGACGATGGTAGGAATCCACATCCACATAAAAACCGCCGTACGCCCCTTTGTAGTCATATCCCAGCCCGTTGTTCAATCCCAGTTCATCGGATACATTGACCAGCTTGATTTTAAAGAAGATGATGTCCTCGGCAATTGAGGAGCGGTAGGAATAAGCGGATACCAGCGCCCGTACACCAATCGGATACCCCTGGAAAACTCCGGCAGTATCCACATCACGGCTAGCCAGCCGGTCATCAAACTCAAAATAAATATCCTCATCGGAGACAAACTCGCCGGGCTTTTCCCGGTAAGAAGTATCGCTGCCGGAAACAATTTTTGTGGAGTCGAGCGCCCAGAAACCCGGCCAGTAATGATCTTCTTCTCCGGTAACGGGGTCAATCCGGGTAGGCCAGGTCTGCGGTGCATCACTGGTGGGCAGTAAAGGCGTCTGGTCATCGGGTCTGGCCCATGAGCCGGAATAAATATCGGAAACGGTTGCATCACCGTGCAGCCTCTCCCGGGCATCTTCCACCGATTCCCAGTCCACCATTCGCTGAGATCCGGTTAAATCCATATAAGATTCCGAAACGGTCGGCCCCCAATAAGTGGAATCGGTTCCCACCCAGGTAAAATCGCGGATTCCGCGGTCATACAGATATTTTTTACCCTTCGCCCAGGGATAAACATTCCCCTGCGAATCTTTGCCGGGGATACCAAACACCATACTGATGGTGGAAATATACTGGAATTCTCCCCAAAGTCCTTCGGGATAAGTGTTGTAATAATAACTGGAACCGGTAAAAATTCCATAATTCCAGACGGTGGTCTTCAATTTTCCTTTTTCCAGAATCCCCACTGCACGGTTCAGGGCCGGATTGGGGATGGCAGTTCCTTTATTTAATCCCGGTTCCAATCCATTATTTAGCAATTCTCTGGCTTCGGAAAACCGGGTTCCACCTGGAATAATCATTAGGAGCAAAATCAGACAGAATAAAAACTTGCAATGCATTTAATAAAAACCTCCTGCAAAAAAGGCATATCTTTTTTTTATTTGTGCGGGGATGTTTTGGATTTTAACAGGCCTTGCGTTATTCTAACCGCAGGAATAAAGGGAGAAGTACGCATTTAATAAAAGACCAACTTCCTGATACCACCAAATTTCCTTTTTCCTGAAACAGACACAGCCGGCAGTCTTCGTACTACAAACAGGATGAATTCGCCAGCTTTTAACCCGCCTCTCATCTTGAATATAACAAATCACAATTATTAAATGCTTCCATAAAAATTCTTTATGATGATTCCGGCTAATGGTTATAAAAATTAACCGGTTCCAGTTAAAAGAAGAATTATGAAATATAGTTATTCAGCAGAAGTTCGGGAATATGATCCCCTGCGAATCTTTCTGCCGGTAACCGGCAGAGAAGCAGGAAATTTAAATCCTCCCAACACCTGCAGGCCGGGTGCTGGTTCAAATTTGAGAGATATGTTTTACCAGTTTTTCCCCCTCCCTACTGCTGATCCCGCGCCTTCTCTTCATCGGCAGAAGGCCCGAACATACCCGGCACAGCCACATCGTTCATCCGCAGGTAAACACCCAGTTGTCCACGGTGATGAATAATATGATTGAGGACAAAACTGCGAAGTACCGCTAATCGGGGTAAAGTAAAGAGGGTTTTTCCGCCGGAGAGCAGACTCCAGCTATTCATCAGGTGGGGTTCGCCGGCGCCTTCCAGTGATTTGCGGTTTTCCCGCACATTTTCATCAAAGCGGTCCAGAATTTCCTGACGGGATTTTGCCGGCGCTACCCGGGCCGGTTCCTCGCCTTCAGGATGCATATCCAGGCTTTCGCGGCTGATTGTTGATGCAATCCAGACCGGCAGATTCGCTAAATGGGTTGCCAGTTGACCCAGGGACCACATCGTTTCCCGCGGTTTCCATTCCAGTTTATCATCGGGTACCCGTTTCAGCATTTTACGGGTTTTCGCCATTTCCTGATCAAATTCCTGCAAAAATGCTTCTTTTAATTCCATAACTGATCTCCTGTTTTCAATGTAGCGGAAAAAATGTATTTGATTTCATACTCAGTATTGTGCGGGTAAAAAAAACCCGCCCGAAAGGGTCCGGGCGGGCGATATAAAAATAAAGTTAAACTCGATGTTATTTCATCAGCATCATTTTACGTGCTTCGCTGCGGCCGGCGGTTTTAACCTGCAGGATATACACACCGCTGGGCTGATTAGCGGCATTCCACTGCAGGGTATTGCTGCCCTGCTGCATTTTCCCGTTAAAGAGAGTCGCTACTTTCTGGCCCAGTGTATTATAAACAACCGCTTCTACATTTTCAGTTTTGGCCAGGTCAATCTGCAAATTGGTAACCGGATTGAAAGGATTGGGATAATTCTGATGCACCATAAAATTATCAACGGTTACAGCCGGATCATTATCGATGTCCAGGATATAATCCTTTGCTTCCGCAACATAGAGCCACTGCACATGGTCCGCTAAAATTTCCACAGGCGGGGGAAGCGGACGGGTCAGGTCAGGAATCATATACAGCATATAGGTGCGGCCGGTCGGATAATTCGCATCATAACGGCTGCGGGTTGCCAGACGCAGACCCATGGCACAATTCTGCTGGTCGTCCGTTAACTGTTTGGCTTCGGACCAGGTATTGCCGCCATCCTGAGAGACTGCAGACCACACATCCAGGTTGAAATTACTGGTAATCCCGGTGTTGAAACGCGGGAAAGTTGAAGGCACCACATTGGTGCGGTCGCGATCCAGCCAGGCTGCAAAAATATTGCCTTCATCATCGTAACCGAGATCAATTTCGTTGGTGGTTACATAAGAACCGGTAGTATCACCTTCCAGCAGGCCGGCGTTCCAGGCAATGCGGGAAGAAGTCCAGGTCTGACCTTTATCGGAGCTGTGGACATCATAAAGTCCCATATACAAACCATTGGGATAATAGGTACCGGCGGCCTGATCGGCATAGGGTCCCCAGGAAATTGTACAGCCGAAATGCAATTCATCATTAGGCAGCACAATCAAATCATGATCATAAGTAACACCAACAGAAGCGGAATCTTCATAAAGAATCGGGTTTCCATTGGGATCCGGCACATAAATTGAGTCGGAAGCATAAATATATTCGGGAATTCCCAAATCCGCTTCATAATCCAACCGGGTAATGGCAGACCAGGTCAGGCCCCAGTCATTGGTGGTAGCAAACATAATTTTAAAATCATCTGAAGCAGGGGGCGCCGGCATAAAATGGCCGGTAGTCATCCATGCGCCAAAGCCATCGCTGCCATAAGCAAAACGGGGGCTGTTGCCTTCGAACTGAGTTGCGCTGATATCCACTGAGGCATTTTCCCATGTCCAGCTCTGCAGATCGGTAGAAGTGCCGTGGATAAACGTTTGATTTCCGGTGTTCAGATCAATTTCCCACCAGCCGCCGGCATGGTAAACACCCTGCTGGTCGCGTTTAATATCGGTGTGCCCCAACCACAGGCTGTGAATATCAGCCGGATTTGAATTCTGAGACCAGCTTTCCGGAGCAATCCAGCCGCCGCCGAATGGTCCCCAGCCAAAGAAATCAAAAGACAGAAAGGCATCAGACTCGGTGGGTCCGGTTCCTACTGCGGCAGTAAAATACTGATTCCAAATCGGCACCGGTCCTTCCGGCATAGCTACAAAACTGGGATAACGGCCGCCCAGTCCAAAATTGGCCATGGCGTTAATATACTGCTGGAAGGTGAAGTTGGAATAATCAAAGCCGGCAGTAGCGTTCATTTCGGCTACACCAATAATGCCGGAATTTGGGTCGCCGGGAACAAACATGCGGTAGGCCATACCCAGCCAGTCCACATCCGTCAAATCGGTTGCCATATCTGCAGACTTCGGGCCGGAAGTAGAGAAACCATAGCCATTCCGGGAAGAATCAATCAGAATGGAATTCATTTGCGGCGGTGCGGAATTGATGCTGCGAACTTCCGGGGCAATTCCCTGATTTTCGATAATGACCGGTGCAATTTGCATCTGTTTGGCCGGCTGTGTCTGGTTGACCGGTGTACCGGCAAATACCAGCGCTGCCAGTAACACCACAATTACTGAGGATAGTAAAAAATGCTGCCTCATAACAAGACCTCCATTAATTAGTATATAGGATTTTTTGGTAGTGATCTTTTCTCATCTAAAAAAACTCGGGATTCAAACACATACCATAATTAAGGTAATTCTCTGTTTTATTTTTAGTCAAGCGGTTTCTTTAATATTCGAAATTACTGCTTTTTCTACTTCACCGGTTTTACAGACAAGAATCCCCGCCATTTATATCATTCAATTATAAATCCGGATAATAGTTCATAAATGTCTGTATCATTTCTTCGTCCTTATCAACAAATTCCAGACCAATGGTGTAAGTATTTTTTCCGGCATTTTCCACATGCCGGACTTTACTTCTGATAGCCATTACTTCATCTATTACGGCCACATTCAGTTTAACGATACTGTCGATGGGAAACGCCCTGCGGTCTTCAATTAATATACCCTCGCGGCTCAGGTTGCGGCTGAGGGCGATACCGGAGTGCACTACCCGCCCTTCTCCATCCAGTAAATCGTAGGATATAAAATGCTGTGCCTGAACCCGTTTAGATCGACGTAAATTTTCCATTATGATCCCTCATTCGTGATATTTTCTTCCAAAAAATCCCTTATTTTGGGTGAAATATAAACACCGTCCAAATCCATGGCGGTGAGCTGTTCTTTCAGCAATTCGATATTAAAATCCGGGTTTTGGCTTTTATTAATGAAGAAGACGTTCTGATCCTGTACCCGGCAGAACCCGCCGCTAAAATTGCCGCTTTCCATCCGCACCGGAAGACCGCACTTCTGCAGCAATTCCACCAGCTCTTCCAAAAGCGCCAGTTGTTCCGGATCTATTGGGCGGGATTTTGGTTTCGGCTTGCGGTATTTTCTTCTTTTATAGGTATTCATCCATTCCGTTCTTTTTTAACTGATCCGCCACCTCTTTTACATCCTGGCTGCGGCTGCGCCGCGAAATCAGCAGGGCGTCTCCGGTATCAACAATTACCAGGTTTTTAATGCCCACCAGGGCAATGAGCTTATCCGGAGAATAGATATAATTTTCCCCGGAGTCCACCTGAATAATTTCCTTGTATTTGCCTGCATTGCGGGATTTATCTTTGGGGGAAATTTCATATACCACATCCCAGCTTCCCACATCGTTCCATCCCATATTGGCCGGAATCATGTAAACGTCCCGGGCAGTCTGCATAACACCAAAATCAATGGAAATATCTTTAATACGCCGGTATACGTCTTCCACTACAGCCGGATATTCCGCTTTTCCGATCTGCCGTCTAATTTCGGAAAGCCCCTCGGACAATTCGGGTAATTTCTCATCAATTTCTTTTAAGATGGTGGAAGCTTTCCAGATAAACATACCGCTGTTCCAGTAAAAACCGCCGCTCTCCAGAAAGCGCACAGCAGTTTCATGATTTGGTTTCTCTGCAAAAGTCTTAACTTTATAAATGGTATGGCCGTTAAAATCTTTTACCTTGTCTCCCCGCTGAATATACCCGTACCCGGTAGAGGGGTATGTGGGCTCGATACCAAGTGTGACCAGACCGCCCTCTTCCATTGTGAACTGAATAGCCTGCGAAATGACTTTTTTGAAATCCTCTTCATCACTAATCATATGATCTGCCGGAAGCACCAGCATAATTGCGTCAGAATCCACCTGCTGCACATGAAGAGCGGCGAGGCCAATACAGGGTGCAGTATTTCTGCCGAAGGGTTCAATTATGAAATTTTCCGGTTGCAGATCCGGTAACTGCTTGGCAATAATAGGTTGCTGTTCCCCATTGGTTACCACCAGCATCCTTGACGGCTCCACCAGATCCTTTAACCGCTTGTAGGTTGTCTGGATCATTGATTGGTGATCTAAAATATTCAGAACCTGTTTTGGATTTTTTGAACGGCTGCGCGGCCAGAAACGGGTTCCCACTCCGCCGGCCATTAATACGGCAAAAACTTTCATTTACCCCCCATTTTGTTTAAATAAATCTAAAAAAAAAACATCTTTAAAATCATTGGAAAATTAACAGGAAAACAAAATTATAATTGTCCGAAATCAAATATTTCAATTACTTAAATTGTTGTCAATATATTATGAAGGGAATTCATTTTCAAGTTCTATCCCATTTAGCGGAGCCCCCCTTATTTAATTGCAGGGTATTATCATTTTCATCTCCGCCAGCCGGCGAATCACAAATTCAAGCTTTGAGATGCCCGGACCGCTGAGGGATTAAATACTCCGGGTGCTGCATTTTACAGTCGGCAATTATTTCCCTTTTCTGATATAATTTAAAAACCCGAAAGTCCCGGTCCGGGGAGCGCCCAGTTCTTCCGGATAAACCCCTTCCCTGGCAAAGCGAACATCTTCCACGGAATAGAAGGCCCGCGGATTAAACTTTTTAATGAGGTCCAGCAATTGCGGTAAATTTTTTCGTTTGATCATCAGGAAAATCAGTTTTACCGCGCCGGTGGCCCCTTCACCGTCAAAAACAGTAAGTCCGTAGCCCTTTTCTTTCAACTTATTCGTGAGGTCGGTCGCATCCCGATGGGTAATAATCCGCACCACCTGAATACCGATGGCCAGTTTATTTTCAAAATAGATTCCCACAAAGGTACCGGCGGCAAATCCCCCGGCATAAGCCAGATAACAAAGCACATTATTAAGATTTTTAAAAATCTGCCCGATGGCCAGAAGCCAGATCAGCACCTCCAGAAACCCTAAAATAGGCGATAACTTCCGGCGCCCGCGGGAAGTGAAAATGATGCGCAGGGTTCCTAAACTCACATCAAATACGCGTGCAACAAATATAAACAGGGGAATAATGACCCAGGTAAATAACGGGGTATCATTCATAAAAATGTCCATTTTAACTTCCTTCGTTCATCGGTAATAATTTTTCCGGTCAAAATAAATTTTATTCACACCCTATTCCCTGAGTAAATATGCGCAAAGGCCCCTCATATCAAAACCGTTCCGTGAAAAACAAACTGAACCGGGCCTTCCAGCCACCATTTACTGTTCGTACAGCCCACAGAAAGCGCCCCTCCACGTGCCTGCAATTTTACAGGAAGCTTCTGCAGCTTCCATTTTTGCAGTGCAAATGCGACAGCCAGCGCTCCGGTGCCACAGGCCAGTGTTTCGGATTCCACTCCCCTCTCATACGTACGGAGGCGCCAATTACCCTTTTCTTCTGCAATAAAATTTACATTACTGCCCCCGGGACGGAACAGCGGGTGGCGGCGATAATGGCTTCCCCATTTTAAAACATTTATTTTATCCAGCGACTTCCTCGGCTGCAGAATAAGATGGGGAACGCCGCTGTTTACAAACATGTGCCGGCTAAAATCATCCGGGATTTCTTCCGCAAGACCGGGAACATCCACCAGCCGGGGGGCCTGCGGCCAATATATGCGTGCAGAGCCGTCCGGAAGCATTTCTCCGCGATAAGTGTTTTGATTGATGAAAAGTGAAAACTGTTTTTGCTGCGGGAAAAGCCGGTTCATAAAAGCAACTGCACAGCGGGCGCCGTTGCCGCACATTTCCGCCGGGTGGCCGTCCGCATTATAATATTTCAGGTGAAGTTCTGTCTCGGAGGCAGGGTACAGAAGCATAAGGCCGTCTGCTCCGATGCCAAGACGCCGGCAGCACAAATGGCGTATTAAAGGGTAATCAGACTCTTCCAGAAACAAAGGCCGGTTATCAATTAATATAAAATCATTGCCGGCACCATGTATTTTACTGAATGGTACTTCCTTTGCCATCAGGCGTATTCCCAATTTGCATCCATAAATTCCGGCATAAAATTCAGTATTCTCCCGCTGCAGGAAAAGAGTCCGGTTAAGGGATCCGGAAATTAAACTGAAAATCCTGACCTTCTGTGGTCCAGCGCTTCCGCACTTTAACCGTATCCTCTTTAAATAAAAACGGTTCGGCGTAATGCCAGGGAACTGCACTTCCTTTATCCCACCGCTGATTGCCGTTTACGTCCACCACAGAATGCTGTAAATAAAGGCCTTCCGGCAGGAAATTCAACTGGTAGCGCGTGCCCAGAGTATCCGCAGCAAAATATTGCCGGGTCGCCCCCACCGCTTTG
>JBAPTX010000280.1:0-2938 GCA_049282375.1 Calditrichia bacterium | reverse complement strand
GCTTACCAGAACCATATCGTCTGGTATTCCGATCCCGACTGCATAGTGCTCCGGGGCAAACCGACCCGCGCGGATACCAGCCGTGTTCGTGAGGGCCGCGTGCGAAATGATGAATTCCTGACTTTTGAAGAGGCCAGAACCTGCGCCAGCCTGCTCAGCCTTTCCGGTATGCAGTACCTGAGCGGGGATGATTTGTTAAATCTGCAGGAAGAACGGCTTAATCTGATAAAGAAGACCATTCCCACCCTGCCGGTTTATCCCATTGACCTGTTCGGCAGAAGCCGCTTTCCGGAACACTACCCGGAGATTATGGATCTGAAAATAAATCAGCCATCCGGCATATATGATGTCATTTCCGTTACCAACTGGAAAGAACAGGAATCCACCCGCAGGATTGGCCTGAGCACCGAGCTGTATCTGCCCCCGGACAGTTCCTTCCTGGTTTTTGATGCCTGGGAAGAAAAACTGACCGGCAGGTTTGAAAATGAGTTTCAGACGGTTTTGCCCGCTCACGGAACCCGGGTATTTACCATCCGCCGCCTGGAAAAGCATCCCCAACTGCTGGCCACCAACCGGCATATCAGCGGAGCGGTAAGCATTAAGAAAAATATCTGGATTTCCTCAAATCTAACATTGAGCGGTACTTCCGAAACCGTGCCGGGCACGCCGTATTCTTTATTCGTTTATGTACCCTCCGGCTTTCGGGTTGACAATATCTCCGCCACTGCCGGAAATGTTGTCTATAATTTAGGAGAAGACGGATTGCTAAAAATCAGTTTTGCCGGGCAGGAAAACCCGGTAGATTGGGTGCTGGAGTTTTCTGAAATTTAAACAGAGATGATGTATGTATTTCGATTGGATAACATGGAGCATCTGGATTGTCGGGGCTCTGATTCTGATACTTTGGACAAAAGAAACATACCGGGAATTCAAAGCCCTTTTTTCCGATCAAAAGAAACAAAAGAAAAAGGATGAGAAAGGAATATGAGCAAGACCTTGCAGGAGATACTCTATCAGCCGACCGCATGGCAGAATACCCTATCCGCATTTTCCGCAAAAAAGACAGAAATTATGAATTATCTGCAGAAGCACCGGACCGCCGAAATGGTTTTAACCGGCTGCGGGACTTCCTACTATCTGTCGCTGACAGCCGCTGCCCTTCATCCGGCAGCCACCGGCAGGAATGCCGTTGGAGTACCGGCTTCGGAAATTATGCTGTTTCCGGAATCCGTTTTTGCCGGTGGCCGGGATTATCTGTTGATTCCCGTTTCGCGATCAGGCAAAACTCCCGAGACGCTTGCAGCCGTCCGGTATATGAAAGATGTTTTGCACGGGGGCACCCTGTTGATTACCTGCAGCGAAGACAGCGAAATGAAAGAAATTTCCGAGCTCTCAGTAGTATGCCCCGAAGCCGCCGAAGAAACCAAATATATGACCAAATCTTTTACCAGTATGCTGCTTGGATTTCTGCTGATTACCGCCTGGATATCGGGTAATAAAAAATTTGAAGAAGATCTGCGGCAGCTTCCGCAACTTGGGAAGCGGCTTTTAAGCGAATACCGGCCGGTAATGGAACAGCTCGCCAACAATGAGGATTTCAGCTTGTATATTTATCTCGGGCACGGCCCGATGTACGGCATCGCGGAAGAATCCATGCTGAAGCTGAAGGAAATGGCCTGCGTACCTGCGGAGGCATATCACGGCATGGAGCTGATGCACGGGCCGAAATATGCAATGGATGACAAAACAGTGGTTTTTTACCTGTTGTCTGATAAGGCCCGGAAAGCCGAAATTGAACTTCTGAAAAGAATAAAAGAATGGGCCGGGAACATCAAGGTGATTTGCGATGAAACCAGCCCTGCGCTTGCGGAAGTTTCTCACGGGGTTTATGAGCTGCGGTCGGGGTTATCGGAAAACGCCCGCCTGGTTCCCGTGATGCTGCTGACCCAGCTTTACGGCTACTACCGTGCGCTGGCAGTCGGAAAGGATATCGAATAGGCGCCTATGGAAAAGCCGGATATTGTTGTTGTAGGAGAGCTGAATGTGGATTTAATCCTGACCGGGCTTTCTTCTCTGCCCGGGTTAGGACAATGCAGGCTTTCCAGGGATATGCATTTTACGCTTGGCAGTGCATCGGCCATTTTTGCCAGCAACATCGCCCGTCTGGGGATGAAGGTGGGGTTTGTCGGGAAAGTAGGCGCGGATGATCTGGGTAATTTTATCCTGAAAAGCCTGAACACCCGGAACATCGATACTTCCCGGATCATACAGGATAACCGGTCAAAAACCGGTATCTGCGTCTCAATGTCTTACCCGGAGGACTATGCGATGGCCAGTTTTGCTGGCGTCAGGGAATCTTTTACACCGGCAGATGTGGATATGGATTATGTCCTGAAAGCAAAACATCTGCACATGTCCAGTTATTATCTGCAGCCCGGAATG
This sequence comes from Calditrichia bacterium, assembly GCA_049282375.1. Taxonomy (GTDB): domain Bacteria; phylum Calditrichota; class Calditrichia; order RBG-13-44-9; family RBG-13-44-9; genus JBAPTX01. The sequence continues at coordinate 496 of JBAPTX010000280.1, read as the reverse complement.
CAGGCGGGCTGTGCAGAAATGTTCCGGAAAGCTAAAAAAGCCGGCCTATCCACATCCTTTGATCCGGACAGCGATCCTTCCGGCAAATGGGACGACTCTATTTTTGAGGTGCTGGAACATGTGGATATATTTCTTCCCAATGAAAAAGAAGCACTTCATATTTCCAGGTCTGATAAAATATCCGCCGCCCTTAATTTTCTCGCTAAAAAAACCGGCACGGTGGTCATCAAAACCGGCAAATCGGGAGCATGGGCAAAAAACAGGGACACTACGGTTCATGCGGGTGCTTTCAAAGTAGATACAATCGATACGACAGGCGCCGGCGACAGCTTTAACAGCGGATTCATATACCGGTTTCTCCGGGGTTCCGCGCTCGATGAGTGTATGCTGTGGGGAAATGCCTGTGCGGCGCTTTCCACGACCCGACTCGGCGGAACGGACGGCTTCCCGGATATCCGGGAAGTAGAGCATTTTCTGAATGAAAACAGAACTGAAA
>JBAPTX010000279.1:0-2143 GCA_049282375.1 Calditrichia bacterium | reverse complement strand
TCCACAATATCAAGGTTCAGGGCAAATAGAAAAAGGAGGCATACCAAAGTGGAAATTGCTAAAAAAGCCATAAAGGTTTTTTTTGCCAGTGATTCCCGGAACGTTAATTGAATAATGGCAATAAGCTTCATTGAGCAGGCCCCGTTTTTTCTTCAATAACTTCAATAAAAAAGTCTTCAAGGGATATTTTCCGCGGAATTACCGCCTGGATTATAGAATTAGTTTTACGTAATTCATCAATCAGCCGGTTTAAATGCTGCGGATCATTAACTGCAATCAGATAGGCGCCGTTTTGCGGTCGAATGTTAATATTAAGATTTCGGCAGATGTTTTCGATCTCCGGCTCAGTCACCTGCGCCTTTAGATGGTACTGATCTTTCACTGAAATAAAATCTTCAACACGGCCTTCCTGCAGTAAACGTCCGTTTTTCAGGATAGCAACCCGGTCGCTGATCCGCTCCACTTCGGAGAGCAGATGAGAGTTCAGGAACACTGTTTTCCCTTTCTGGCGCAGCTTCATCAGCAAATCTCGGATTTCCCGGCGGCCTACCGGATCAATACCGTCGGTGGGTTCATCCAAAAATAACAGTTGGGGATCATTAATTAATGCCTGGGCCAGGCCAAGGCGCTGCAGCATTCCTTTGGAAAATTTTCTGATTTTAGATTTTTCCCAGTCTTGCAGGTTCACAAGCCGGAGCAATTCGGGAATACGGGAATTCAGTGTTGTTTTATCCACTCCGGCCATTTTACCATAATAGTACAATACCTGCCGGGCATTCAAAAAGTCCGGGAAACGATGGTTCTCTGATAAATAACCGCATTGTGCCCGTATTTTATAATCGCTGATATCCCGTGAAAGGATGGCAGCCTCCCCCCCTGTGGCATTTACGATACCCAGCAGGATTTTTATAAAGGTTGTTTTTCCGGCTCCGTTAGGACCTAACAAGCTGTAGATTTGCCCGGTTTCCACTTCCAGCGTAAAATCTTCCAGCGCTTTGACTTTCCCGCCGTTATAGTGTTTGGTTAATGAATGCGTTTTGATAGCCTGCACTGCAATTTCCTTCATAATTTTCCATGATTACGGCTGCTGTTCAATTTAGTTTCTGTTCAATGTAAATGATAAACGGGGGAACAGAAAAGAAATTTCAGCTTTCCAAAAAGTGCTGATCGCGAATTTTTACCTGAACCTCGAAATGAAAAAAAAGTTGAAAAATGGTTGATGAAGGAACTTAAAAAATGTTATTCATATTCCCGGTTTTTGATCAAATTTATGAAATAAAATGGTATTATTATGTTCCGAGGTTCATTGAAGCAGATTGTTGGGTTTTTCCGAGAGATGTTGATTTCAGCAATCTTCACTTTGTATATTCATCGCCCTGATTTGCAAGGTATTTAGAATTCATGATTAAAAAAGATACAGAGCATTTATATTCTGAAGAAATCAGCCTTTTAGCTTCGCCCGATCATTATGATTATGTTCAGTTCAATCTCCGCAAAATAAAAGAACTCCGTAAAAATTTCAATTTGCCCATAATCGGCATCAGTGGTGCTGAAGGTAAAACCACTACCAAGCGAATGCTCAATGCCATTTTATCCCAACGCGGAGAAGTGCTGGAAACGCCGCTGGATTGTAATTCCGCTTCGGTCGTTACTTCAACCCTGCTTAAACTAAAACCATCACATCAGTACGGATTAATTGAACTGGGTATCGTTAACCCTGAACAATTTAAAATGGCGGTGGAGGTGGTTCAGCCTTCCGTTGGTGTAATCACAAATATCGGAGAAGCCCATTTAGCCAACCTCGGTAATAAATTCCTGATTGCTGATGCCAAGGTGGAGCTTATCCGCAATCTGCCTTCCACCGGATTTGCTGTTTTAAATATTGATGATGAACTGGTCAGCGGGATGGATACCTTCTCGCCTACACGGCATGTCATTAAATTCGGGTTTAACAGCAGTGCTCATTTTACGGCATCAAATATTCGGCACCTGGGCCCGGACGGTATGGAATTTCTGGTCAACAATTATTATAAGCTGCATTTACCGATTTTCAGTTCATCCTCAGTGTCCAATGCTCTGGCAGCAATATCGGTTGCCCGTATTCTGAATTTTAGTTTCGATGAAATTAAAAACGGGCTGGAAA
>JBAPTX010000278.1:0-2488 GCA_049282375.1 Calditrichia bacterium | reverse complement strand
CATACGCACTGGAATCATCACCCCACACATGTTCGGTGATGGCTTCCTTGGTAATAACCCGTTCTTTATTGCTGATAAAAAACAAAAAAATATCGTATTCCCTACGAGTTAATTCGACAATAATGGTATTTACTCTGACTTGTCTTTTCTCCGGGTCGACTGTAATCTCATTGATTTCAACAACATTGTTACCATCAAAATTTCTGCGTCGAATGAGGGATTTGAGCCGGGCATTTAATTCTGCCAAATGAAATGGTTTGGTAAGGTAATCATCCGCTCCCAGGTTTAAACCTTTGATTTTATCCTCCAGAGAATTCTTTGCCGATATAACAATTATTCCGCATTTAGGCTGCAAATTTTTCAGGTTACGGATAACCTCCAGGCCAGAACCATCCGGCAGCATGATATCGATCAGGGCACAATCGTATTCATTCAAATTTAAAAACTCATCGGCTTTATCAAAATTGAACGCCACATCGAATACATGCCCCTCTTTTTCGATATAGGAAATAATAGATGCCGCAAGCTCTTTTTCGTCTTCAACAATAAGCAATTTCATCTTCGAAGTTTCTAATAAAAGTATACAGATTCAGATGAATTAAATATTCTTATTAAAAAGGGGCTGAATAGTTGCCCCTTTGCCAAAAGTTTCCAGCATTCACAAAATTGAAGTAATAATGATTTGCCACTTCAATATTAAATTTTGGGTGGAGCATATCACACTTTCGGGTTAAAAGTCTTGGCACCGCTCCGGCATTTTCTTTTTTTAATATGAATCATTCCGGCATTAACTTACGAATAGAATTTGAAGAAAATATGAAGTTCAAGGAGAAATTGCCTTTTAACAGCTCTCTCCATCATTAGAATTTTTTTAATGGACTTCATAATATAATGGATGGCTTTAATTCAGGAGGTTCTGCAGACAGGCAGCGGTCTATTCAAAAAAGGCCGATGGCAATTAAGCAGCGCAATACCGGCATCGGCCTTTCCGCCTAAAACAGTTACGTTTGCAAACAGACTTACCACAACCAAAGCCAGCTCTCCGCCCGTAGATTGATCTTTTCCCCTTCACCGGTTAAACCCATTCAATTGGCAGAGAACATGATTTTCATCTCTGAGCATACCCCATAGCTTCACGTTATCCCGCGTTAAAATTTTCCAGGGCATTGTGGCCATATGGATTTGAGGGATCCGGAGCAATTCGCAATTCGTCACCTTTTTTCAGCATATTGATCACACAGTTACCATAAAAAATCCCGGCGATTTTGTTCACCGGGATTTTTACAAGGACTGTGCGGTTTCGCGTCTGCCGGAAGCAAAGGGCACTGTTTCAGAATTTCATAACCGCTATCTTCATACATTGAAATAAAGGAGCAAATTTATAAAACGGCTTCAGCCGGATAATGGGCAGGTGCTTAGGGCTGAAGCCCCTTTAATTACAAAAAGCTATTCACCCCCGGCTGAAAACCGGGGGCTTTGAGCATGGCTGAGATCAGGCATATAAGCCGCGCAGCTCGGCGGTACGGGTCACCCGCTCAATGGACAGCATAAAAGCGGCGATACGCATGTTCACTTCATGTTTTTGAGAAGTATTCAGCACTTCGTGGAATGAGCGCACCATAATCTGTTTCAAATCCTCATTCACCCGTTCTTTGGTCCAATAGTAGCCCATGCGGTTCTGCACCCACTCCAGATAGGAAACTGTAACGCCGCCGGCATTGCAGAGAATATCCGGAATCAGGAATACCTTCTTTTCATCCAGAATATCATCGGCCTCGGGGGTCACCGGCCCATTGGCACATTCTGCAATAATACGGGCTTTTACGTTGGGGGCGTTTTCTTCGGTAATCTGGTTTTCCAGTGCAGCGGGAATCAGAATATCCACATCAAGTTCCAGCAGTTCCATGGGATTTTCCAGTTTCTGCACCTTGGTGTTGTTCTCAAGACCGGTCAGTATCCAGCTTTCATTTCCGGCGCAGGTGTCCAGGGCAGCTTTTACATCAATGCCCTGCGGATTATAATAAGCGCCGCTGACATCGGAAATGGCCACGATTTTCGCGCCGTCCTCGTTAAGCAGTTTGGCGGCAAAAGAACCGGCGTTCCCGAATCCCTGTATGGCCACTGTGGATTCAGAAAGATTTATATTCAGGTGTTTGGTCGCCTCCTTAACGCAGAATACCATACCCTGCGCAGTGGCTTCGCTGCGTCCGGCAGAACCGCCCAGCTCCAGCGGTTTCCCGGTAATGACGCCCGGCAAAAACTGCTTTTTATGCATGGAATAAGTATCGAACATCCAGGACATGATTTGCGGATTTGTATTGACATCCGGTGCAGGAACATCGGAATCGGGGCCAAATAAATCGGACATTTCCGCGAAATAACGTCGTGCAAGGCTTTCCAGCTCATTGCGGGTCAGCTTTGAAGGATCGACAACTACCCCGCCTTTGCCGCCGCCGAAGGGCACCCCGACCACAGCGCACTTATAGGT
>JBAPTX010000277.1:0-1723 GCA_049282375.1 Calditrichia bacterium | reverse complement strand
ATTTTGGATGGGGATGCTCTAAGAATCAAAAAAATTCAACAAAACCAAACTGTAAAAGAAAAAAATCAGGAGAAATAAAATGAAATCTAAGAACTATCAACAGTCAGTTCCTTACTGGCCGGGGACTGAACAGCTCACCAAGCCAGCCAGGGAGGTCGCCCGAATTCTGGGAGTTCATCCCAACACCATCTTTCGCTGGGTGAAATCCGGAAAGCTGGAGTGTATTCGTTTCGGGACTAAAATGATGCACTTCACCTATGAGCAAATCCAGGAATTCCTGAACAAAAACAGGGAAAAGGTTCACTTAAAATTATAAGGATGTAAGAATGCCGTCTTTACATAAACGGAAATCGCACAAAGGTAAAACATCATGGTATATCCGCTACCGGAAGGGTAACAAGCAGAAACATAAAACAATCGGCTATTGCGACAAACGCACCGCCGAACAGATTTTTCATAAATTCTGCAGCGACCGCGCCAGGGAAACACACGGCCTGGATGAGATAAAGAAAATTTCTCTTGAGAAATTTGTCAGAAAATATCTTCCGGCAGCAAAGGTGGAAAAGGCAGACCGCACGGTCGAACGTGAGAGGCAGGTTTTACAATATTTAATGGACTACTTCGGTGATGTGCACTTAACTCACATCGAAATAAATGATTTGGAAACCTTTCGCAGAGAACGGTTGAAATCTGTCTGTGAAGTAACCGTCAATCTGGAGTTCAGGCATTTGAAGGCTATTTTCAACAAAGCAAAAAAGCTGGGATATCTCTGGGTTAATCCTTTTACGGAAATAAAGCCTTTACGGACGCCGGAAAATGAATTACCACGTTTCTTCGAAGTGGATGAGATAAAAAATATCCGTGAGCATTTTCAAGGGGATGAATTTGAACAGCTGGTGGAATTTTATATCCTTACCGGAGCCAGGCTTAAGGAAGCTTTATTCCTGACCTGGGATGATGTGGACTTTAAAAGAAAGCAGATCGTCATCCGTAGTGCAAATGCAAAGGGCAAGAAAAACCGCATTATCTCTTTTCGGAATGACCGTTCATTGTTCAAGCTCATGAAATCAGTAGAAAGGCGGAAAGACGGGCTGGTATTCGGTCCGCCCGGAAACCGTCCGCAATGGAGTTCCTCCTGGGTGTGCCGCAGAATATCACATCAGCTCAGCCTTTTAGGATATGAATGGGCTTCTGCGCATACTTTCCGGCACACATATATTTCCCACCTGATTATGCAGGGGGTACCGTTGAGAACTGTCCAGGAACTGGTCGGGCATGGCGATTATGCCACCACATTAAAATATGCTCACCTTGCCCCTAACCACAAGGATGAGATGATTGACAGACGGCCCTATTGAATATGCATAAAAAAAGCCTCACAATGGTCTAGTGAGGCTTTCAGGTAAAATATAGTACAAGAAGGGTTACATTTTTACATCATCAAATCTGATTATTGTTAGTGAACAACATCCAACGATCCTTGAAAGCTGTGAAATCCAAACGGTCCCATGGGGCCGGGGTATCTCCCCAGATTGCTTGAAGGGCCAGATGACCATGATCATCACTGCGCGCTGACAGTAAGTCGTTACGAAAGCTTAATCCTTCCCAAATCAAGGCGACAAAACTTACCAGTATGCCGATGAGTGTGCCGTTCTTCAGATACCAGACGAAATAATTCTCATTAGAAAAATATTGGAATGCCAGCCAATTGATCCAAATACTC
>JBAPTX010000276.1:0-2261 GCA_049282375.1 Calditrichia bacterium | reverse complement strand
GCTCTCCGCGGAACTCCTGGATGAATTAAAAGAAATCCTGAATAAAAACCTGAAAAGAATGACACCTGCCGCCAGAACGGACCTGGAAGACATATTAAGAGATTTAAAATTAAACGCTCAAAAAATTAATGAACATGGCCGCCGGGCAGACAGCATCGTGCGCAGTATGCTGCAGCACTCCCGGGGAAAAGCAGATGAAAAACAGCTCACTGACATTAATGCCATACTGGAGGAAGATATAAATCTGGCTTACCACGGCATGCGGGCACAGGATGCGACATTTAACGTCACTATCGAAAAACAACTGGATAAGAATATTGAAAAGCTGAAGGTGGTGCCGCAGGATATCAGCCGGGTATTTTTAAATATCATCAGCAACGGTTTTTACGCCGCCAACAGCAGGAAGAAAGCCGAGCCGAATTCTTTTGAACCGCTGGTGCTGGTAACCACCCGGAATGATAATAATCATGTGCGGATCAGTATAAGAGACAACGGCAGCGGCATCCCGGAAGAAATTCGCGATAAACTATTTAATCCGTTTTTTACCACCAAACCCTCCGGACAGGGCACCGGGCTGGGATTGTCTCTGAGTTATGATATTGTTGTAAAGGAGCACAATGGCTCCATCACCTTCGAAACAGAAGAGGGAAAATTTACTGAGTTTAGTATTCATTTACCAAAGCAGGGGGTAGCAGAATGAAAGTCGTGGTAGTTGACGACGAAAAAGATGTTCAGATTTTATTTGAACAAAAATTCCGCCGGGAAAAACGAAAGGGAATGATTGATTTTCAATTCTTGTTTTCCGGGGAAGAAGCGCTGGAATATCTTCGCAATACCGATATTTCGGGTATACACCTTATTTTATCGGATATCAATATGCCCGGAATGAACGGCCTGGAACTGCTTAAAACCATCCGGGACGAATTCGCATCCATCAAAGTGATTATTATTACCGCCTACGGGAATGACAATTATTATCAGAAAGCAATGGAATACGGCGCGGACGGGTTTATTACCAAACCCCTCGATTTTGAAGAATTAAAAAACAGTTTCTCTTAGGATTCAGTTATAAATTAATACTGCTTTTTATATTATTTTCAGAAAAGTCCGCATTAATCTGCCGCCATGGTTAATTAAAATGAAATATATTATAAACATCTGTATTCCCCTGCTGCTTCTAAGCATCCTTCCGGTCCCGGCAACGGGGGCGGACGCTCCATCCCATACGGAGGCCGGATACCCGTTTATCAAAAACTTCAGCCCGCGGGAATATGGCGCAGGCCCTTCCAACTGGTGCGTACTTCAGGATAAGCGCGGCATCATGTATTTCGGCAACAGCGAGGGTATTCTGGAATATGACGGACTGGCCTGGCGCCTGATTGATGTGCCGAAACCCTCCTTTGTCCGTTCTTTGTCGATGGATGACAAAGGGCGCATTTATGTGGCTGCGGTAGCCGAATTGGGCTACCTGGAACCGGACAGCAACGGCACAATGGTTTACCGGTCTCTGCTGACCCGCCTGGATGAACAGCACCGCAAAATCGGAGAAGTCTGGGATGTGCTGGCAACACCGGAAGGGATCTTTTTTAAAACGCGGGATTATTTATTGCGCCTTCGGGATGATCAACTGAAAATATTCGAAGTAAAGGGCACCTTCAGGATTTACCGGATCGGTAACGATATTTACGTCCGGAATGACGGTGTCGGGTTAATGAAAATTACCGGCGATTCCCTCCGGCTGATTCCGGGAGGCGGCCGTTTTGCCAAAACCGGCGTTTATGATATGCTGCCCTATCCTGGGCCAGGCAATGAGCAAAATCAGAAAATTCTCATTACCACCGCGGCTGACGGATTATTTCTTTTTGATGGCAAAACAGTGAACCGGTTTAATACAGCCGTCGATTCTTTATTAATCGACAGTCAATTGTATCATACGGCGCTGCTAGCGAACAGCTCTTACGCAATTGCCACCCAGAGGGGCGGTCTCATTATTATTAACAGGAATGGGGATCTGCTGCGGATCCTGGAAGAAAGCTCCGGATTAAAATCCCAGATTATCTATTTTGTCTACCCTGACCGGGAAGGCGGCCTTTGGCTGGCACTTTCCAGAGGGCTGGCGCGGGTGGAATTTCCCTCGCCCCTTTCTGTTTTCGGGGAGAATCTTGGAATAAAAAGCACGATCAACACCATTTACAGATACGGGGACACGCTTTATATCGGAGATGATTTCGGCATCAGTTATTTATCCGAATCCTCCGTTA
>JBAPTX010000275.1:0-2195 GCA_049282375.1 Calditrichia bacterium | reverse complement strand
TTTCCATATCGGCAACATTGGCTTTGGCATACTGTACCTTAGCCGTTCCCCTTTTCAGGTCCACTTTTACATTTTCAACCCCTTTCACGCTGCGAAGGGCCTGGTCCACCTGATTTACACAATTCTGACACTTCATTCCATTTATTTTAAGAGTGGTTTCCATCATCTCTTTAGCGGGAAGCAGGGACACCAGCAGGGCAAAAGCAAGCAGAAGCGATAAGCCGAATACAATTTTTCTATTCATAAAAACACCTTTCATTCATTATTTCAACGGCAAATTTATTGCTGAGCGGCATTTTTTACAAACAGTTTTTTAAACAGGTGAGCCAGATCACAGAAGCTGCGATACCCAGTAAAATCCGGGATAAAAAAAACCCGGTCCTCGAATACCGGACCGGGTTAAAAACCGTTTTACCGCCTGTTTAGTTCAGGTCTACCTGACCATTGATGTGCTTATCTTTATCAATAATGATGCCGGAAGCGTTTACAACCGATCCGTGGCAGTTGGCACAACTGTTAATGGTAAAATTATTATTAATATGCCCTGCCGGCGGCAGGCCATGGCAGCTTCCGCACTGCCCCAGCCCATCCACCTGGGTCCAGTTGACGGGCTCCGGATTTCCGGTAATCACGGAATCGGCATACGCCCAGGGATTTCCGGAGGCGGATTTTTCGAAGGAGAAGGATCCATGGCAATAAACATCGCTGCAGGTGGCCTGGTCATGATTCCAGACGGCGCCGGCTGCCAGCGAACTGAATTCAATATCAGCGGGCGGAGTGCCGTCGATATGACTGGGATCACTGAAGCGGTCCACCGCCGGATGACAGGTGGTACAGTTTAGTGTATTGCTGACTTTGGCTTGCATGGTGTGGGCCTGATGGGCGCCTACACCCAACGCGCTGGTCTGAAAATTGTTACTGAGGTCCTGAGGCGGGGCTATCTGCGCCGGGTTGTAGAAATCGCCGTGACAGGTGTTACAGGCTTCCGGGCCGGCCGGCTGGGTATGGCATTCCCGGCACCCCAGTCCCACATAAACGAGCCCGCCTTCAAATTCCACGCCGTGGCATTCTTTGCATGCGGTTAAATTCCAGTCTAATTCTTCTTTGATAAAAGTGCCGTGAACCGTTCCCCCCTTAAAAAATTCAGGATGGGGATAGGTATGACACTGATAGCAGGAAACGCCGGCACTGCCTCCCTGGAAATCCGTTCCGTGGCAGCCCTGACATTCCTCTTTGCCCATTTCCTGCACTACATCTCCATGGAAATTTTCTGATTCAAGATTCATCCAGCCGGGCAGGTGCGGAAAAGTATGACAGTCATAACAGGAGGTCACTTCATCGTCCCGCATAAAATTGGCGCCGTGGCAGGGTGTACATTCATCCAGTCCTTTTTGTTTGGCGACTTTCCCGTGAAATCCCTCAGCTTTGGGATTCAACCAGGGTCCGGTATGGGGATAATAATGGCATTCTCCGCAGGCAACTCCCGCAGTGCCGCCGCCGAACTGTTCACCGTGGCAGGATTTGCAGCTTTCCTGACTGAGTTCGCCATTGAGCACCAGTTGCCCATGGGTCTGCACCCAACCCTCCGGATGTGCATTTACATCCACATCAACGGGATCATTTTTCTCGCTGCAGGAAAAAACGAATAAACCTAAACAGGCTAATAGAAACAATATTCTTTTCATTTGTATTCACACCTTATTTATTTATGGTGACACCCGCTCTTCTGACAGGTTTGCTCTGCATTGTATTCATGACAGCCCAGGCAGTTACCCAAATCCGAGCGGGCTTCCATACTGTGCAAACCGCCGTCTCCCGGAATAGTATTCGCCCACCCGGCTGTGTGGCTGTGGGGCAGAACGCCGTTTTGAACATGACAATCCGAGCAGAATGTATTATCCGTATGGCAGGTCGAACATTGATGCACATTCCCCCGGGCATCCAGCGAATGGGTAAATTCATAATTTAACGGATGGGTAAAGCGGTCCAGATTTTCCCCCTCATGACATTCCTGGCAGAAACTGGTCTGATGGCAGAGCTGGCAGTTTTGTTCAGTTGGGGCATCCTGTTTGGGAAGTTCCGCCAGATTTCCATGAAAATGCCTGAAGTCGGGACCGTGGTTTTCCGGCATCAGATCTTCATCCGGCAGATGGCAGGTTTGGCATTCATTGGAAATATTACGAGTAGAGTGGCAC
>JBAPTX010000274.1:0-1511 GCA_049282375.1 Calditrichia bacterium | reverse complement strand
TGGAAATGAGCAGCACCACCCAGCGCCCGCGGTAAAATGCTCCCTCCAGTAAATGCCGCAACTGTTCCACTGAAATGGCTTTTTTCAGGGTAAAATCCAGCGGTGCACCGGCTTCGCTCAGGTTCTCCTGCTCCCATTCCCGTTCCAGATCATCATGATGGGAAATGGCGGCGATGGTTTCCACCCAGCGCGAAGGCCGCTTTGCCGGGTGCCAGTGCGCTGCAATCTGCGCAGCCAGCAGCGCATGCGCCCGGTGATAGATAATTTCCCATCCTGTTTCTGTCTGATTCACGATCATCTGCTTCGTATTCTGTTATTCATTTATTTTTAAACGTATCCATTCTTCGACAGGCTCATTCTTCGACAGGCTCAGAATGACACCAATTCGAAAAGCTCATTCTTCAGCACGCGGGTGTGCACCCGCAACCGTGCCATGCCGACCCCTTCATCCACAAATTTCACCCTCAGCTTTGCAACTCCTTCATCATCTTTTTGGTAATCGACTGCCGCACATCGAAAAAGCCCACCCAGGGATCCTCCTTCAGTTGTGCCAGACGGCGGGGCAAATTTTCCACGGTGTAACTGCCGGGTTTCAGTGATTCGGATAATTCATCCCAGCGGATCGGGGCGGAAACCGGTGCTCCGCTGCGCGCCCGGGTGGAGTAGGGCGCTACACTTGTGGCGCCGCGTCCGTTTCTCAGATAGTCTATAAAAATTTTACCCTTGCGCTTGGCTTTGCTCATGGTGGCAATGAATTCTTCCGGCGACTTGCGGGTATGGAATTCGGCCACAGCGCGGGCAAAAGATTTTGTATCGTCCCAGTCTGTGCGCCGCTGCAGCGGGACCACCAGATGCAGACCCTTGCCGCCGGACGTTTTCAGAAAACTCTGCAGTCCCAGTGAATCCAGTGTTTCGCGCAGCGTACGGGCCGCATTCACCACCCGTCCCCATTCCATGCCCTTGTCCGGGTCCAGATCGAAAATCATGATGTCCGGCTTTTCCAGCTTGTCCACCCGGCTGCCCCAGGGATGAATTTCCAGCACTCCCATCTGCACCAGCGTAATCAGCCCGGCTGCATCATCGATGTACATATAGGGATTTTCTTCATCCTCTTTCTCTTTGATCTTCACGCTGTGGATGGCATCCGGGACGGTCTCATTCAGATGTTTCTGATAAAAGCAGTTTTTATTGTGGCCGGAGGGACAGCGCACCAGCGTCAGCGGCCTTTTTTCCACATGGGGCAATATCCAACCGGCAACCTTTTCATAATATTCCGCCAGTTGCATTTTGGTCAGGCCCATTTCCGGGTACAGCACTTTGTCCGGATTTGAAAGGGTAATGCCGGCAAATGATCCGCCACCGTTGTTATCAGCGGCGCGCCTGCGGCTGTTTTTTTTCTTCTCCGCAGCCGGTTCACCGGCGCCGTTCCCGGAATCTCCCGACTGTTCCGGATTCTCTCTGACCACCTGTCTGGGCTTTTTGTCCTCCCGCAGGCCTTTAAAGGAAGGATG
>JBAPTX010000273.1:0-2118 GCA_049282375.1 Calditrichia bacterium | reverse complement strand
TCCGCCATCGGCTATTATGGTTCACAGAAGGACAGAATTTTGGATGAAGAGTCGCCTGCCGGTGATGATTTCCTGGCGGAGGTCTGTAAAGTCTGGGAAAATTCCCCGGCAGGTGTGGACGATCGGGGAGTCCGTCGGGTTACTGTACGTCAGGGTCTGGTGCTCGGCCCGGATGGCGGCATGATGCCTCTGATTATTTTGCCGTTTCGTTTTTTTGCCGGCGGTAAACTGGGCAATGGCCGCCAGTGGTTTTCCTGGATCCATATCGCGGATGTTATCGGGGCCATTCAGTTTTTAATGGAAAGAAGCGAACTGTCCGGTGTTTTTAATTTAACCGCTCCCGCGCCGGTTCAGGCCAGGCTGTTCTTCGATAAGATTGCCCGGCACCTGCACCGCCCCTCCTGGCTGAATATCCCCTCTCCCGTGCTGGAGATTTTCGGCGGTGAAATGGCAAGGGATACCATTTTAGCCAGTCAGCGGGTGCTGCCCCGCCGCCTGATGGATGAAGGTTATTCTTTTAAATACTCAGATTTGGATGAAGCGCTTACGGCAATATTCAAAAAAATGGACAACAGCTGATCTTATGGGCAGACCGAATATTTTTATTCGTTGGTCTGGGTCAGCCAGGCATCCTCAAAACCGGCGGCTTTTATTTCCTGCAGCCGCAGGCGGGCTTCCTTTTCTTCCTTGAATTTTCCGGCCAGAATTTTCCAGATACCGTTGTTTTCATTTATCCAGATATCCTCCCTCATCTGATCGGCAAACTGCCGGGCTGTTTCGCGGGCATTAGACTCACTGCGGGTGGCAAACAGCTGTATGGCATAAACCAAACCGCTGCCGGCGGGTGCTGGTTGTGCCGGCTGCTGTACTTCCTTTTTATTTTCTTTTGGCTGATGAATCGTGGCCGAAATAATCCAGGCATCGTGGAAACCGGCGTAGTAGAGCTTATCCAGCATTCTTTCCGCCGGTTCGCGTTTATCAAAATTCCCCACCTGTACCTGTAACAACCCGTTATCCCGCAAATAGTAAATTGAATCCGGGTTAATTTTTTGCAGCGCCTGAAAAACACTGTCGGCGGCAGGCTGATGGGTTCCGGCGTAAACCTGCACGCGGAATCCCTGCTCTTCAGTAAAGGAGCGGGCATCCAGACGGCGCTGCTGCCGGCCGATATCCCGTACCGAAATGGTTGGTTCACCATAGCGGGAAATTAAATCCTGAAAATTACTGTCCCACAAAAACTGTTTCAGGCGCGGGTTTTCCTGTGCCCGGCCAAGGTTGAATAAACAGAATACCATGATAAGAGTTGTTAACTTCATAAGGCGTGCTCCCTGGCGAGCTGTAAATCCGGATAATAAAAGTGCAGAATGTCCTGCCAGGAACGGCCTTTCATGGCCTGCCCGACTGCCCCCCACTGGCACATGCCACGTCCGTGCCCGTAACCGGCGCCCACAATGTAAAACAGACTGGAATCTCCCGGCGAATCTTTCATAAAAAAAAGACGGCTGGAGAGTGACTGCTCTTCTGCCCCGGCCAGCACCTGCCGGATTTCCCAGCCGCTGAAATCAAAATATTCATCGTTTAAATATATTCGAATTTTGTCCACCCGCCCGGAGGGCTGCCGTTCCAGTATTTCCAGACGGCAGCGGTAGCCGCTTTCCGCCAACTGCTTTATTTCTCCGGAGGCAATTTTGCCAATGCGCTGTAAATTCCTGAGAAGGGTGGCGGCTGTTATTTTTTCGGTCCAGCGGTAAAGGGGGGATACGGCGCAGTTAAAACTGCCATCGGTAACATCTTCCCGTAATCCGCTTCCTTCTGCCAACAGGGATTGAGAAAGCAGCGGCTCCAGATACCCTCCGCAGGTGGAATGATATTGTGTTACAGCAGCCCGGCCGTCCGGGCCCAGCAGCACCATTCCGGCGGTTTTTTCTACCGCCTGATCTGCCATGGGAGAGGGGCGTGTAAACCCCCGATACACCTGATCCCGGGTGTCGCCGTAAACATGAAAGGGTTCTGAAAGGCGCAGATTCATGCGGGAAATTGCATAGGTGCGCGCCGCTACTGCCTGGGCGGCCACTGCAGGATAATATTCAGGATTATTGCTGGGAATCTCGTAGGGCA
>JBAPTX010000272.1:0-2089 GCA_049282375.1 Calditrichia bacterium | reverse complement strand
CCGCTGCCGCCGAAATTCAGAAAATACAATGGTTTTACGTTTAATTCACCCCCGTAAAGAACTTCATGGCGTTTGCCGGTAAGATCCCGCGGTTTTCCGCCAATCAGTTTAGCATCCGCAAAATTAGAGAAAAATTCAACCTTCCCCCCGTCAATATTGGTATCCCAGCGCAGCACCCGGTTTTCGAAGGAACGAAGCACCAGTCCCCTTCCAAATAAAGTGTAGAAATTCCCTGCAGTAATGTTTAAATGATCGCGGTGATATTCAATGAACCGCTGGGATATGCCATGCCCGGAGGTATCCTGTGAATATGGCTGCGGTGGCAAATGTGCTTCATAGCGCACTCCCAGCCGCCAGTTCTTATACCGCAGCAATAAATCAGTCCAGTCTTCAAAATACTGTTTATCGCTAAGCCGGTCGATAGAATATTCCAGGTAAGTGTTTCCATCAAATTCCAGATGGATGGCATACAGCCCTTGAACGGCAAAAAAGATGAGTAAACCGGTAACAACAGAGATCAACCGCCTGTTCATAAAATTTCCTTTTTCTAACCCTTCAATCTAGTCTTCACGTTGCCGGCCGCAGATTTCGCCAATTTTCACAAAAATATTCAATTCACTGACTGATTCAGTTTAAAAATATTTTCAGGATTCTATCTGCCGTACAGTACCGCAAAAAAAACCCGGGAGGTGTCCGGTGCCTGAAAATTTTTTCAGGACTGCTTATCCAGTAACTTTTTGATTTCTTCTTCCAGTTTTTTCTCATCGCCCAGCCGGTAGCCCACATGGGAATAGACAACATTTCCTTTTTTATCGATGAGCACAGTATGCGGCGGTACATTTCCCTGATAAAGGCGGAGCACTTCGTTATTGGTGTCCAGCAGGATGGTAAAGGGATAGCGGTGAGAACGGGCAAAACTTTTTACCCGGCCGGCCGTTTTCGGATCATCCACAGAAATCGCCAGAAACTGCACTCCCTTTTCTGAATACTCTTCGTAAAGGTTTTTCATCTTCTTCATTTCTTCAATACAGGGAATACACCATGTTGCCCAGAAATTAATGACCACCGGCCCTTTTCCCAAATTATCGGAAAGCTGGAAATTTTTATTGTTTACATCTTTCAGAACAAAATCAGGCGCTTCAGTGGCTTCCGTGCTTTTTTCCTGAGCAAACAACAGGGTTGCCGCAAACAGAATCAACAACAAAATGGCTGTTCTTTTCATTATGCCTCCCAATATTTATAAATCCGGGTACCGCGTGGTCGCGGCCTGAATAATGGATTTAGTTGTATTATTTTGCAGAAAACAAATTACAGTCAAATCACGGCCCCAATCCCCTTTCAACTGGAAATTGTAGGGGATAACCGTCTTTTCACCCGCAGCCAGGTTTAACGGCAGACCGTTTTCATCCGGGTAGAAGGCCCGGAATATATCATCAAAATGGTCCTGCCCGTTGTATGCAGAAAATTCAATGTGATTCTCGATCAGAACACAGTAAACCCTTATATCGCCGGACAGATCACTGAGCGCTTTGACCTGTGCCATCCCGTAAACCGCGCTGTCTTCCCGGGTGGGGGTAAAAAACCGGATTACTGCAGACGGTTGCACTTGCAATTGCTGATTTATTAAATTTTCATACAATTCTTTATACCGGTAGTCGGGCACCTTTATTCCGTCCACAACAACAGTAGGGATTATATTGGGTTTATAATAGCGGCGCCGCTGCTCATTTCCTGCCGGAGAAGAAAGATACATCGGATCGTCCGGTCCGGGGAAATTGGTGTGGTAACCCAGTGTAATCAGGCGGACCGGCCCATACTCTTCCGCTAATTCTGCAATCAGCGAATCAGCCAGCGGGCAGGGCAGGCATCTGGTATTGGCGAAATGCTCCAAAAGCACAACCTTGCTGAGGGTAAGCGCTTCATTTAGATTAACAACTTCGTTGGACTTAATATTTATGTCCTTTTGAAGGGCTGCATAATTGCTCCTTAAGAGTTCAACCCGATATTTCCCGGTGGGAATACCGAATATTTTCTGTGGAGTTAATCCGAAATCCAGACCATTAATAATCAGACGGGCGCTGTCCGGAGC
>JBAPTX010000271.1:0-3348 GCA_049282375.1 Calditrichia bacterium | reverse complement strand
CTTTAACAGTGAAAGCAAATGTTACCGGCGCAAGTACTCAGAATTTTTCCACTACAGTGAGTTCGGGTACAATTGATCCGGGAATGACGCTGGATGTTACCCTGACCAATAATTTTGATTTAACTGCTGTGGGCACCCATGTAATAACCCTGATAACAGATCTGAGCGGCGAACAGAACCGGACAAATGATACGCTGGTCATTGATTTTGATGTAGATCCGGTAGTTACTTTTCTGCCCTATATAGAAGATTTTGAATCTTTCACCAGCGGTAATCCGGGAATTTTACTGAATGGCTGGCGCAATGTGCCCGGTGATGATTTTGACTGGTCGGTGGACAGCGCAGGGACCAGTTCCAGCAGTACCGGCCCGGCGGTGGACCACACGCTGCAGGACAGTTCCGGGCATTACCTGTACACTGAATCTTCCAGTCCCAATTATCCCGATAAAGTGGCCTGGCTGGTTTCACCCTGCATCGATCTGGGGGCACTGAGCAATCCTTTCCTGGAATTCTGGTATCACATGTATGGCCAGTCCATGGGTGAACTGCATGTGGATGTTTACTCCATGGGCACCTGGTACCTTGATATTGTTCCCCCGCTGGTCGGCGAGCAGCAGACTTCCGAGACCGATCCCTGGAAGAAAATGGTTGCCGGTTTATCCCAATTTGACGGCCAGGTGATTAAAGTACGTTTCCGGGGAATAACAGGCGACAACTTTTACAGCGATATGGCCATTGATGATGTTTCTTTTATTGAAGCACCCACCACTCCGGAGTTTACAGTTTCCCCGGATTCCGCAGAATTTGGGACGTTTGCCGTGGGCAGTGCTTCCGATACAGTCCGCTTTTTTGTGCAGAATCTTGGCGGCGGAACTCTGACCCTGTTACCGGCAACTGCGATTACCGGCCCGGATGCCGCTGATTTTGTCCTGGTGGATACTTCGAGCTATCCCGTTAGCCTGGGCGCCGGAGAAGCTGTGGAAATCGGGGTTTATTTCCTGCCGCAGAGCGCGGGAAGTAAATCGGCATTTCTATCCATTTATGATAATTCCGGTGGTGTCACTTACGACCTGCCCCTGAGCGGAACGGCATATCAACTGTCAACCAACACCATCCCCTGGCTGGAAGAATTTGTTTTTGATACACTGGATGCCGCTTACTGGGACTATTATTCCATAACCGGAACACCTGAAATTATCGACAGCACCGGCGTTGCAACCGGCACTTTCCCCTACGGGCTTCCTTCCGAACCTTATATGCTTGCCATCTCCGGCACCGAAGATCAGTTGACCACCAACTATTTTGACTTAAGCGGGCAGGGCAGTGTCACTTTTTCCCTGTGGAAATCGGAACATGACCTGGAAATCGGAGAATATGTGCTGATAGAATATTACGCTTCGGATAACAGTTGGAAACAACTGGATTCGCTGGCGGGAACCGATAATGGTTTCGGCACTTTTGAGCCTTTCCAAATGATGTCGTACCCGCTTCCGCAGGATGCTCTGCACGATCAGTTCCGGATCAGGTTTACCGCAGGGGGCGGCATGTCCAGCACGGATGAATATTTCTTCGATAACCTGGAGCTGTCCACCGGCGGCGCTTTTGTGATGGATATCCGGCAAAGCTGGAATCTGCTGGGACTGCCGCTGGATCCGCCCAGCGCCTATTATAAGGATCTCTTCCCAAATGCCATAGACAACACTCTGTTTGGCTGGAATGGCAGTTATTATCCCGAGGATACGCTGGAAACAGGCGAAGGATACTGGCTGCGGTTCCCGGCAGCGGAAACGGTTTCGATTGATGGAACCCCGATAAATTCGGTATCTCTGAATTTAATTCAGGGCTGGAACCTGATCAGCGGCCCCAGTTGTGAAGTTCCCATAAACCAGGTGAATGATCCGGGCGGTATTCTGATTCCCAATACATTATTTGGTTACGATGGGGTTTACCAGTTGGCCGACACTGTTTCGCCCGGCGAGGGATACTGGATCCGGACCGCAAGTGCCGGCACCATCAGCCTGAGCTGTAATTCTCGCGGCACAAATCTGCTGGCAAAGAAGAGCGGTCAACTGCCTGATATCAGTGAAGCAGGGGCAATTCAGATCAGTGATGCATCCGGGGCAGAAATCACCCTGCGCTTTGGCGTGGCTTTGAAAAATGCCGATCAACTGCTCAGTTACAGCCTGCCGCCGCTGCCGCCTGCCGGAGGGTTTGATGCACGATTCAGCGGAGATTTCTGGCTCGATGAAGATGGGGAAGCGTTTATTCAGATTCAGTCCTCCCAATATCCGGTGCAAATTTCTGTTGATAAACTTCCTGCAGCCGAAGAAGGCTATCAGTTTGTGCTGAAGGAAATTGTTGAAGGTGAGGAACAGGAGGCTCAGGTATTGAGTGCGGACAATTCAGTGACCGTCACAAATCCGCAGGTAACCCAACTGCGGCTGACAAAAGAGCGGCTCATTCCTCTGACATTTGAGGTCAGCCAGAATTATCCCAATCCATTTAATCCGCAAACCACCATCAAATATTCTATTCCGGAAAATCAGAAAGTGGAAATAGCGGTTTATAATGCGCTGGGACAAAAGGTAAGTACCCTGCTGAATCAGTATCAGGAAGCCGGTTATTACTCGATAAACTGGGATGCTACGAATTTCAGCGGTGTCAAAGTCGGCAGCGGTATTTATTTCTATGTAGTAAAAGCAGGCAGTCATAAAGCAATTAAGAAGATGATCCTGCTGAAGTAATTAATTCTAAAAGCAGAGGCTGTTTCTTGGGACAGCCTCTGCTTTATATTCATTAACCTTTAATACAGTTGTTGCCGGAAATTAATTTTTTTTTAGTAGTTTCAAGTGTGGTTTCTGGTGCATGTAAAACCAAAAAATTGAGAGTGACATCGGTCACATCAAGCAGATTTGCTCTTTGAGAAATTCACTTGAGGTAGATAAAAAGAAGAATTGAGAAAATTTTTGTTGCCTTGAGGCACTTATGGGTTTATTATTTAACAAGTTCTTTTATATATCTCCTGTTTAAAGCATTTCATTTCTTCCTGTATTTTAACAGCGGTGGCACCGCAAAAATCAATACGGCATAATTTTTTGAACACATAACAGAATTATTTACAATGTACTATAAAGTTTATTTAAACTATCAAAATAATGTGAGGAATAACGTTTGAATAAATCAGGATACCACTCTCCTGAATCATCATAGTTTAATCTGAATTTAGGGAAAATAAACTCAAGGAAGAGCATCATTGGAATCCAATGCGGAGAGAAAAGATGCTCCCCAAGTGGCGCAGCATTTCAGCTATATCTACATTAACAAATCTCATTTTTATTAATCCTTACC
>JBAPTX010000270.1:0-12613 GCA_049282375.1 Calditrichia bacterium | reverse complement strand
TAAATGCATATTCAGCGGCCGCACTGTCAAAATCATAAATATAGAGAAGGCCGCCTTCGGCAATGGCAATGGGATAAGAATGGTTTAAAAGTGGATGTATCCCGCTGATTGAATTCTGCAGATCAACCAGAACTTTCAGTGAACTGTCCACCCGGCTGATCAGACGGTCCTCGTCATGTTGATCTGCGGATGCAGGCTGAAGCAAAGTTGTCAGCATCAGCGAAAAGAAGAACAGAAATCCGGTAATTGTTTTTGTTTTCATATCTTTTTCAAAATGAAACGGGTAATTTGAATTCGGGTTTAAGTTTATAATTGCAGTTTCTCCCGTGGTTCGGAAACCAATATTATCCAATATATCGATTGATGATTATTTCAACAGCGGACTAATTCACAGCACGGCCTGATTCTTCCGGAATTCTGCATCACTATGGAATATGAATGTCAACCAAAGAGCACTTCCACAGGTACTCGCGTTGTCCGGTAAACGATCTGCCTTCCTGTCTCTTTTCTACAATCCCGATACCGGGGACAATTTTGTAGGTAATCGTTTCTTCAGGTCCTTCATGGTAATAATAAGCATAGCCTTTATATTTTCCGAGCCTGGTAAAAACAGTCCGGTCTGAAAAAACCGCTTTAAATTTAATATCGGTATCACCGCCGGTCAGCATATTGTATTGCGTGATATCTTTTCCCGGTTTTGGAAAAATCAGGGCTGTGACGGGGATATTCCAGTTATACTGACGGCTGAATACCGAGTCCTTCTTTAACATAAAACGGTCGGAAAGTATATTTGTGGCAAAGCAGTTCCTGTTTTCCAGAAGATACCACTGCTCCCCGTTTTTAACTTCAGTTCCGGTGATAAAAGTCGTATCCAGCCGGACAGAGTGGGTATCAGCGTCAGTGTAATCTTCTTCATAAACCCAGTAAATGCCGGCGCTGGCCGGCAGAAAAGAATTAAGGGGTTCTACCGGAAACTGAGAAGAAATGTTGCTGTTGGGTTCCACACAGAAAAAGAACAGGAGCGGAATAAAATAAAGGAGTTTGTAGATTATCATATCCCCCACTGAATTTAATTTTTTATTTGAGATTATATTAGTGAATCGGATCATTAAATTCAAGAGGGATTTTTCCGTACATATTTATTCGGCATTTAGGACTTCAGTATCCCACAGGCGGGCTTACTTTTTTTCCGCAATTTCCTTTATTTTCTGAAGCACCTGCTCCCAGCCGGTTTCGGCATGCCGGAACCCATCCTCCTTTGCAAATCCGGTTTGCGTAACTGTCAGAATTGTTTTGCCGCTTTCCTGCCGCAGGCGGTAAGTTACCAGTGAGTAATTTTCCGCCTTGTCTTCCAACCCGGAAAAATGGCTCCAGTAATTATACTGCAGAAAACTGCCGGGTTTAATTTCGCGGATGATGCCTTTATCGCGATAGGACTTGCCCTGATATTTACCCTTAAAAATAATTTCACTGCCCTGTTTCCAGGCGGAAGTGGTCTCGGTTCCGAAAAAATATTCCTTTATTTTGGCGGGATTGGTCAGGGCGTCCCAGACAACTTCCTGCCCGGCATTAATTTCAACTGTTTTGGAGACAGTTAAATTTTTATTCATCATCTCCGCCTTTCTGTTTTTGAGCCTGACTTTTCTTAAATGTGCGTAGACCAGTTTTGCAGTGCCTGCAGAACGGCCCGGCTTTTTTCCCCGTTGCTCAGGAAAGAGGCCCGGGAAAGTTCAAGCTGTATCCAGGGCATTTCGGCGCCGTGGCTGCGGGTGATGAATCCACCCTTAAATGGATCATTGATGCGCACTTCTCCCCCCAGCGTCTTTCGCAGTTCAGCAGCCAGCGACCCGATCCATTCTGCCGGGCAGGTTCTGCCATCCCCGTTGCTCAAACAGGCTTCCGGCCTTTTAACACCGGGATCGGGGCCGACCGGCGGCCCTTCCGCCGCCATGGTGTGGCAGTCAATTCCGGCAAAAACGTTTTGATGCGCCAGTTCGGAAAGTTTTTGATGATAGGGTGAATAGTATTCTTCCAGCAGCAGATGGACAGTCTCTTCCCACAAAGGCTTGCGCCAGATTTTTACATCCCAGCAGGTGTGCGTTTTTACGATACCGTCTTTTCTGCGGTCGTCTGCTGCCCGATTCAAATCAACTACAGCCCGGGCAATTTTTGTGGTGAGCAGGTGTTCGGTTTTTTCAAGCAGAGGAAGGTAGATTTCCGCCGCGCCCACATCACCATCGGCGGCAATTTCTTCCGGGGTCAGCAGGCAGTTATCGGCCACTTCTTCCGGCACCTGCAGACCGGCATGCGGCACTGACAGGAGCAGCGGCATTTTTTCCGCCTGGCTCATCTGTTCACTCCCCGGGCGGCGCCGTCACGGCGCGGGTCGGCCACCCCTATGAAGTCATTTCCTTCCATCATCACCAGTTGAACACAGCCCATAAAAAATGAATAGGGTTCCAGTGCGTTGATTTTAAATCCATGGTGCCGCAGATACCCGGGAATCTCCGGGTTCATTCTATCCGCTTCCAGCGAAACCACTCCATCCGGCGAGCAGTGCAGGCGGGGCGCGTCCACCGCCTGAAACGGCTCCTGATGATGCAGTCTTTCCAATACCTGCGCCACGGCGGAAACAATGCGTTCACTTCCGGGAGAGCCCAGCACCACCCTGGGCTGATCATTTTCAAAAACGATGGTGGGAGCAACACTGGCCCACGGCACCGCATTAGGCCGCAGGTAATGCGGATTCACCGGGTCTTTGGTTTCAAAGGTGGAAACATAATTATTATAAAGGAATCCCAGTTCCGGGGAGGCTTCACAGGAACCATACACCCGCTCAATAGACTGAGTCAACCCGACCACATTGCCCTGTTGGTCGGCCGCGGAAAGGTGGGTGGTTTCCCCCTTCAGAATATTGTGTTTTTCCGAAATCTGCTCGGCGATTTTTTCAGCACGGTTTTTACTGAGCATTTTACGGGCGGGAACCTGCGGAAATAAATGGGGGTCAAACGGCTGGTCCCTGCGGTCAATCTGCGCCCGGCGGTCCGCTTCCACAAAAATCAGGGCGCCCTCCGGCGTTTCCAAATCCCATTTGGAGGCACGGAAGGTATCCAGAATATTCAGGATTTCCATCAAAGCACGTCCGGCGGCGGGCGGGCCGATGGTCATAACTTCCCTGCCGCCGAATAAAGTGGAAAGAGGGTCCCGTTCAATGGGCCAGGGAATCTGCGCGAGATCGTCCGCTTCAATCAGTCCGCTGTTCTGTTTCATATCCATTACAATCTCTGCTGCAATATTTCCTTGATAAAAATCTGCAATACCTTTGCGTGCCAGGCGCCGCAGGGTGCGGGACAGAACCGGCTGCCGGAAAAGATCGCCTTCTCTGATGGCTTCACCCTCCGGAGAAAGGAAAAACCTGCCGCCCGATCCGCTGCGCAGCCGTTCCAGCGCTTTCAGGCAGAGCCTGTGCTGCAGGGCGCTGAATTCAAAACCCTCCTCCGCCAGCCGGATGGCCGGTTCCAGAACGCGGGACAGCGGCATGCTGCCGAAAGTGCGCAATGCATAATCGAGCACCGCCGGGGTGGAGGGCACGGTTGTGGCACGATGACCGTAAAAACGTTCATCTTCACTCAAGCTGCCGGGGACAATGCGGAAAGGCGCCCGCGAAGAGCCGTCCAGCGCAATTTTCCTGCCGCTTTTTTTCTCGTATATTACCAGCATGGATTGGCCGCCGATTCCGGAAGCGGCCGGTTCGCAGACACCTAATGCAAAGGCGGCCGCAACAGCAGCGTCTATGGCATTGCCGCCTTCGGCCAGCATCTCTCTACCGGCATCGGCAGCTTTGTGATGAGCGGCGGCAACCATGCCGCCATTTGCTTTCGCGCGGTAGCGCCCGGGAAAATCACTGCTTTCAATAATCGTTTTCATGCCTTTCTTTTCGCCTTTCGCTCCCCCTGGGAAGCATAACGGATCTCAGCCGCTTTGATGATCTGCCGAAGCAGCTCTTCCAGGTCCCAGCCCTGCAGGGTGCAGGCCCGGTACATGGAACTGTCCGGGCTTAAATGCGGCATACTGTTGATTTCCAGTATCTGAAAATTGCCCTCTTCATCAGCGCGGAAATCAATTCTGGCCCAGTCCAGGCATTCCAGTGCATCCAGCGCTTTCTTCGAAATATGCCGTATTTTTTTTACCTGAGCCTCCGGCAAATCAGCAGCATCCACCTTAATCTGATGTTCGTGCGTTTTATCCGCCTGCGTGTACATTTCCTCCGATGATTCAGCCAGTTTTACTTCCATCGGCTGCATAGCCAGCCGGGGGTCATTCCCGATAAACGATACGTTCACTTCCCTGCCCGGTAAAAATTTTTCAATCAGTACCGGCTGGCTGAAGCGGTTGATTACCTCTTCAACCGCCTTCCGCAATTCTTCCCGGCTCTTCACCAGATGAATTCCCAGGGAAGTGGATTCCGCTTTGGGCTTCACCACCACCGGAAACTCAAAATCCGGCAGCGGATCGTCCGCGGATCTTAACAACGCAAAAGGTGAAGTAGGCAGACTAAAATGGGAGAGAATGATTTTGGTAGTCGCTTTATCCGCACAGAGGGCATGGCCAAGGGGACTGGACCCGATATAGGGAATCCCCAGCATTTCCAGCAGTCCGGGCACATGGGTATATCGGACCCGCCCCTGAACGCCGTAAGCCATGTTCAAGGCAATGCCGGGCCAGGATTTGCCCAGCTCGTCCCCGAAAAACCGGCAGAGGTTTTCATATAAATGGCCGTCTCCTTCAATGACTTCCACTTCGTGCCCGATATTCTGCAATCCTTTTTTGATCCAGTTAATGATCTCCTCATCATAAAATTCGCGGACTTCCCGTCCCCGGTGCTGTAAAACATTAGCGGCTTCGGAATTGAAAATGATGGGAACTTTCATACGTTTTTGCCTTCCCCCCGGTGTAATGAAAGTCAGGTTCATAAGTCGTTTTAGAGAACATAAGAATAAACAGCCATTAAAGTCAATTTTTTGGAGCAGTTTCTATGCATAAAAACCGGATGTTATAGACAGAGGTGGATACTTTCACCGGAAGCGGTTTCCTCGCCGGCACCACCGCACATATTCATACACCCCCCGCTAATTGCTTGCGGCATCTGCCGCCGCCTGCTATATTGCCGAAAAATGCATCCCGCCGGTTATCTGAATGGGGGTTTTCAAATGAAAAATGAATTTAAATCAGAAATAGCGGGTTACCGGATTCTGCAGGAAATCGGGCGCGGCGGCATGGGAGTGGTATATCTGGCGGAAGATACCCGGTTGAAGCGGAAAGTGGCCATTAAGTTCATGCCCGAAACCGTCTCCGGTGCTCCCGCAGACAGGCGGCAGTTTCTCAACGAAGCTCAGGCGGCGGCAGCTTTGAATCACCCCAATATCGCCACCATTCATGCTATTGAAGAAGCAGACGACCGGCATTTTATTGTCATGGAATATATCGAAGGAAAAAACTTACAGGAACTGCTTGAAGCCGGTCCGCTGCCGTTAAAGCAGGCGGCGGACATTGCTCTTAAAATTGCCGATGGGCTGAAAGCCGCCCACAGCAAAGGAATTGTTCACCGCGACATTAAATCCGCCAATATTATGGTAACGGAGTCCGGCGGCGTTAAAATCATGGATTTCGGGGTAGCCCGGTTGCCCGGCAGCACTCACCCTGCCGGAAAAGACACCACTGCCGGAACGACGGCTTACATGTCTCCGGAACAGACCCAGGGAAATGCGGTGGACCATCGCAGCGACATATGGTCTTTCGGAGTGCTGCTGTATGAGATGCTCAGCGGGAAACTGCCCTTCCGGGGTGAATACGCACAGGCCGTCATCTATTCTATTTTAAACGAAGAACCGGACCAT
Organism: Calditrichia bacterium; assembly: GCA_049282375.1. Classification (GTDB taxonomy): domain Bacteria; phylum Calditrichota; class Calditrichia; order RBG-13-44-9; family RBG-13-44-9; genus JBAPTX01. Next base: position 6,716 of record JBAPTX010000270.1, on the reverse strand, counting down.
CTGCAGAATCTGCGGCCGGATATTCCCGGGGAGCTGGCGGAAATCATTAATAAAATGCTGCAGAAGGAGGCGGATAACCGTTTCACCACTGTGGAGGAAATCATTTCCGCACTGCAGCCTGTTGCGGGAAAGGTGGGGTTTGCCGAGAAAGAAAAGGCCAGTTCCATCGCGGTAATTCCATTTACAGACATCAGCCCGGCCCGCGACCAGGATTATTTCTGCGAAGGTATTGCCGAGGAAATTCTGATCGCGCTGGCCAAGATCGAAGGGCTGCACGTGGTATCCCGCACTTCTTCCTTCCAGTTTCGGGAAAAGAACCGGGATATCCGGGAGATCGGGCGGCTGCTGAATGTGAAAGCGGTGCTGGAAGGCAGTGTCCGCAAAGCGGGAAGCCGTCTGCGCATCAACGTGCAGTTAAGCAATGTTGCGGACGGTTTTTATCTCTGGTCGGACCGCTACGACAGGGAGCTGGAGGATATTTTTGCCATTCAGGAAGACATTGCCGAAAATGTGGCGGTCGCCCTGCGCGGGGTGCTGAGCCCGCAGGAAAAACAGGCCATTCGCCGCCCGGAAGCCGCCATTGAGAGCTATGAATGTTATCTGAAAGGCCGCCATTTTCTGAACCAGTTTGCCATGGATGAATCCCTCGCCATGTTCGAAAAAGCGGTCGAGCAGGATCCCTCCTACGGCCCTTCTTACGCCGGGCTTGCCGATGTGCATTCCGGGCTGTATGAATGGTGGGGCGCCCGGCCGGAAAATTTAGAAGCGGCGGAAGTTAACAGCCGCAAAGCGCTGGAACTGGCGCCGCAGTTGGCGGAAAGCCATACTTCCCGCGGTTATGTGCTGGCCCTGGGAAATCGCTATGAGGAAGCGGAAAAGGAATTTCAGGCAGCGATTGATCTGGACGCCAATGCCTTTGATGCCTACTATTACTATGCCCGCTCCTGTTTTGCCCGGGGAGAAATTGAAAAATCGGCGGAGCTTTTCGGGAAGGCGGCCGAAGTGCGCCGGGAAGATTTCCAGAGCCTGAGCCTGATGGGGCAGTCTTTGAATGTAATGGGAAAAACCGAAGCCGCGGATCAGGCCATCCGGGAAGCCGCCCGCCGCGCCGAACGCCAGTATTTGCTGGACCCCAATAACCGCAGGGTTTTATCCCTGGGCGCTTTATCGCTGTATAACAGCGGGCAGCGGGAAAAAGGGCGGCAATGGCTGGAACGGGGGCTGCAGTTATACCCGGACGATACCGGCGTTCTGGTGAACGGGGCCTGTTTAATGGTGAGAGCCGGCAGAAAAGAAAAAGCAATTGATCTGCTGGAAAAAGTCTTCGGGAAAGGATACGGCAAAAAAGACTGGATCGAACAGGATCCCGACTACGATCCGCTGCGGAACGATCCACGCTTTCAGGCGCTGTTTGCCAAGCTGAAGTAGAGGGAGAATGGCGGCCCGCAAAATAGAGTCCGCTGGTAAACTGAACGCCTTCATTCAACCTGCTCTTCCCTATCAGTCATTTTTTACCGGTTGAAATTTTTAGAAATACCCGAATATTTATTTGTTTTATGAGGATTCACTATTTAGATTGATTCTCAATAATAATGGCGGCAATTTGCAATTAGCATCAGGACAGAATGAAATAGAAATTGGTATGGTCAGTTCATCTCCCGTAACCATCCATTATTAACATCCTCCTGGGTGATTAAAAATTGCGCCACCTGAAAATGCTGACCGGCTGCAGATTTTCCATTCCGTCAGCACATCAAGTCTGTTGATCTACCACATATAATTTGAAAGTTAGGACTTTTCCTCCGGAAGCGGCTGCTGCCGGAGGTCCCGGTAAGTACGTTCATATCTAATATTTCAATATAAAAGGAGGCGTTTCGCTATGGTAAAACTTTGCGGCTTTTTACTAATGGGTTTAATTCTGTTCGGGTGCAGTAATTCAAAACTGGTAGAAAACAATAAAATGGATGCTCCTCTCAAGAATAAAATTTCCGAATTAGAAAAAAGTAATGATCAGGAAGTCATACAGGTATTCGGCAAGTGCGGCCAGAAGATTACAGATGCAATGAAGGACCAGTTAAAATCTACCGGGGCGGATATCGGCAGCACTGCGGGAGATATATTTACAGCCAGCGGTAAAAGTCCGGAAATCCGTAAACTCGCCCAACTGGATATTGTTACCCAACTCAGCCTTACAGCAACCTCTAAACCCATAACTAACTAAATAAATGGAGAAGGAATAATGAAATTTGTAGTGAATACAGTTTTAACAGTATTGGTTTTTGTGCTGTTTGCCCATGCGGATTTACCCAGGAAAGTAAATGCGGGCCAAAATCTGATCGGGAAAAACAGCAAACAGCAGATTCAGGTAAAATTTGAAGCGGCATCTCCGATTGACAACAAGATCGATCCGCTTTTAAAACACCTGATAACGGAGACGGAATCCGGGACGGAAAGTATGAACTTACTGGCAGAAAAATATGAATCTGCCGGTTTAATTCAACTGGAAGCAAAAAGCTCCGGCGAACTTATGGTTTCCGTCTTTATAAAATCCACAAACATCTTGCAAACCAGGGATGAGGTTATGCGTTCAGGCGGCACCTTCACCTCCCAAAGCGGCAATATTTTGGTTGCAAATCTTCCGGTTTCCGCTATCCGGTCACTTGCTGAGGGCGAAGAAGTAACATTTATTGAAACCAATGTTTATTCACATCCCAAACTGGATGTCAGTAATGTGGTGATTGAAGCGGATAAGGTGCATGCGGGAACAGGGCTGCCGCAAAGCTACAACGGGGATGGTGTGGTTGTCGGCGTGCTGGACAGCGGTATTGACTGGGCCCACGATGATTTTTATGATTTCAACGGCAGCCGCATTCAATATTTGTGGGATATGTCCGTCAACGACAATCCCCCCTCCGGATACAATTATGGAACCGAGTTCACCAAAGCGCAGATCGATGCAGGACAGTGCACTGAGTTCGACGGGGACGACGGCGGAGGCCATGGGACCCATGTCTCGGCAACTGCAGCCGGCAACGATAATTCCCTTCCGGGTTACACCGGTATCGCGCCGGAATCCGATATTGTATTTGTTAAAGGTTTCCGGAACGGTCCCGGTTTTGCCAATACGGATGTGGTGGATGGCTGCAGTTATATTTTTTCGAAGGCGCAGGCTATGGGACAACCCGCTGTTATTAATTTAAGCCTTGGCGGGCATTTTGGAGCCCACGATGGCAGCAGCCTTTATGAACAATCCCTGAGCAATCTCACCGGACCCGGCAAAGTGATTGTAGCTGCAGCCGGAAATGAAGGCTCCGGCCAGATTCATCTGAGTTATCAGACCGGCGGCTCAAGCCCCTCGGATGCCCGCCTGACTTACTGGATAATAAATCCAAATACTCCGATGTCCGTTGTTGATATGTGGTACACTCCCGGAAATATTTCTGTCGGAGTCGCCGCCTTTGATGCAACAGGCAATTTGCTGGGATATACCAATCCTGTCGCGCCGGGACAAAATGTCCAGAATCTTGCCTTTGATATCGGCGGCGGCGTAATTCTGGGAATTGTCTCGATAGATGCTTCTACAATAAATGATCCGAACAATAACGACAGCCGGGTTTCAATTATGGTGGACAGTAATAACGGCACCTACAATTTAAACGCGGTTTATTGGGCAGTTTATACTTTCGGCTCCGGCAGCCTGGATGCATGGGTGGTATCCGGAGGTTTGTTCACGGTGGATGACGATCCCGTTAATTATATTTATCCTGGCGACAACAACAAATCCATCGGCATGCCGGGAACATCCCATAAAATCGTGTGTGTGGGTTCATTTGTTACAAAAAACCAGTGGATCGATATTGATGGAAATACGCAGGTTCAACCCGGTAATATTACCATTGGAGATATCTCCTCATTCAGCAGCCGCGGCCCCAGCCGTGATAACCGAATGAAACCCGATATAGCCGCACCCGGAGAAGTGATTGTTGCAGCGCTTTCCAGCGGGGTAACGGTGGGTGGCAACGGCACCCCTCGTTCTAATATTCTGGCCGGCGGCAAACACCAGAAAATGCAGGGCACCAGTATGGCCTCCCCTCACGTTACCGGCACCGTGGCATTGATGCTGCAAAAAAATCCGGCGCTGAATTACGATGAGACGGTGGCCATTTTAAAAAGCTCCGCGGATAAGGATAATTTTACGGGCAGCAGTGCCAATAATAATTTTGGAAGCGGAAAACTGAACGCCTTTAAAGCAATACAGGCAACTCCCGGCGGCGGTAACCCCAATCCGATTGTCGTCATGCAGGAAGGCTTCGACAACGCAACTTTTCCCCCGGCAAACTGGACCACGCAGGTATTAAATCAGGCAAATACCTGGCAGTCGGGAAATCCCACCAGCAGCAATTTTAATACAATCGACCCCACCAGTGTAAATTCTGCAATCTGCCCGTGGGTGGCGGAAAATCAGGATGAATGGCTTATAACCCCCGAGTTTTCGCTGTCCGCCGGCTCCACAGCGGTGGAATTTTATGCCGGCTACAGCACCAACTGGCTGACAGGTGCAACACTTAAAATGCATATCTCCAGCGATGGCGGCGCCAACTGGACGGAGTTATGGGAAGCGGAAAACGACGGGCAGGGCTGGTTATGGCGGCAGAAATCCATAGACCTGTCCAGCTATGCCAACCAGCAGCATTTGAAGCTGGCCTGGCAATACGTGGGGAATGACGGCGATCTGGTTGCCCTGGATGGAATTAAGGTTCAAACAAATCCCGCAACAGGAATCGGGGATGAAAAAGACAATCGGATAACTGATTATGCTTTATATCAGAATTATCCCAACCCCTTCAATCCGGTGACAACCATCTCCTTTAACCTGCCCCGGGCGGAAAATATAAAACTTTTGATTTTTAATGTACTGGGTGAAAAAGTAGAAGAAGTGGTCAGTGGCAGAATGAATGCCGGACATCAAACAATTTCCTGGAACGCTGCAAATTACCCCTCCGGAATTTATTACTACCGGCTGGATGCCGGCAGCTTCCGCGAAACAAAAAAAATGATCCTGCTGAAATAAGCAGAGTTCCCTGCAAGGAGAAACTTCAATATTATGAAAAAAGCCCGCCGGAGAGCGGGCTTTTTTTATGTTACCATTTCTAATAAAATAAGGTTTAGCGCAGCAGCATCATTTTAATGGTCTGCGCATAGGCATCGCTTTTGAATACCGCAAAATAGAGACCGCTGGCAAGCTGAACGCCGTTGTTGCCGGTGCCGTCCCACTGCAGGGTGTAGGTGCCGGGGGTCACAGGCCCTTCATACAGGGTGCTGACCAACTGGCCGGCAGTGTTGAAAACACTGATGGTGGCGTTTGCCGTTGATTTCAAATCACCGGGCACATCAAACTGCAGGGTGGTTTCCGGATTAAACGGATTTGGGTAATTCTGGTGCAGGGCGAAATTGTCCGGCAGGCTGCCGGTATTGACCACCGGTTTGCCGTTGTCGTGGGGAATGACCGAGAGCGGCCCGTGATAGGTGCGCTTGCCGGAAACATCCACATCGGCCAGTTTATACCAGTAGGTCTGCCCGTTTACCAGGTCGATATCTTTAAAGCGGTAGCGGCGCGGCTCGTTGGAATTGATCTGCCCTTTCAAATCTTCCCGGGTCTGGTAACCGGCAATCATCTGGTAACTGCCGCTTTCGGAAGCGCTGCGCCAGATTTCAAAGCCCAGGTTGTCAATCTCGCTCTGGGTTTCCCAGGATAAAGTTACCTGCCGGTCGGCAGCGCGGGCAGTGAAGGAGGAGAGAGTGACAGGGAGAGATTGGTCAATCCAAATTGTATTATCACCTCCATTGCCCACACCTGGAGTACCTGCAGTTGATGCATCTTCTATCCAATTGCTATTATTAGAAGTACCAGCTGCTGTATTGCTGATATAATATTTTACTTCTCCACCTCCTGGTGCAGGAACAGTTGCTGTACCATGTGTAACTGCCATATCATGAACTATAACATCATTTGCATCTCTGATTGCTGCACAATCATCAGCATCTGAATTAGCGAAAACGCCACTTCCAGGCCAACCACCAGTATCTATAAAGTAAGTTGAATTATCATGCGGAATAATAACAGATTTGTCTGAAAAATCGTAATCTGGCGCACCTGCTGCACTGATCTGCCCATCAACATCGCCTCCATTATATACAACTATGATGGTACCCATAGGCAAATTACCCCAGATCGGATCATTTGTAAATTCAACAATTGAACTAAATGAACCATCATCATTATCTCCAATTTCCCATCCTCTTAAATCCATACCATCTGTAATTACAAGTATTTCAACCCATTCCTTGATACCATCACTTCCTTGGGACATTTCATTGACAATAACATCTTGTCCATAAACAGACAACATTAAAAAAACTATAACTATAATTGTAACACTCCACTTCATAACCACCTCCATAGTTAGTATTAAATTAATAAAGTAATTGTCATCTTCCGGTTCTTCTGGAACTGCCGAAATTTTCAGAGATCAAAGGGTAAGGCAAAGAAGTAATGCTAAAAAAATGATGCTGAATGAATCACTTATAATTTAAAAACTGATGTGAAAGATGCAACAAAAAAATAAGCGGATATTTGGGATTATTTCTCTTTTAAAAGTTTGTTAAAGCGGGTGTTTTTTTTTGATTAATTCAAACTACAACCTGAAGGCAATGGC
>JBAPTX010000269.1:0-3869 GCA_049282375.1 Calditrichia bacterium | reverse complement strand
TGCAATTCCCTTTAATAAAAAACTCCGGCAGGGCGTGCTGGGCCGGTATGGCATAAATTCCCGGCTGAGGCAGCAAAAATCAAAATGGGAAAGCAATCCGGTAGCCGTGATCCACTGCGCCTCCATGGGCGAATTTGAACACATCAAACCCTTTATCTGGGAATTGAAAAATGAAAAACCGGAGCTCTGCCTTATCGTGCTGTTTTTTTCACCTTCCGGCTATGAACAGATAAAACAGTTTAAAGCTGTGGATGTTTTTCTTTATGCGCCGTTTGACTGGATATGGCCGCTCTGGCATTTCATGAAAAAAGTAAAACCCAAAATCTGGATCATCGCCAAACATGATGTCTGGCCGAACCAGGTTTGGCTGGCCCGTTATTTTAAAATCCCGTTGCTGTTAATCAATGCCTCACTGCACGAGCAGAGCCGCCGCCTTTCCTTTTTAAACCGCTGGTTTCAATCTTCCATTTACCGGCAGTTTAACAGAATACTGACCATATCCACCGCCGACCGCCGTCAGTTCCTGAAACTTGTCGGACGGGCAAAACTGGAAGTGGCCGGAGATACCAAATTTGATCAGGTGGCATTCCGCCGGCGCGAAGCCCTGCAGAATCCCCTTTTACCGGAGCAGGTTACCAAAGGCAGGTGGGTGCTGGTAGCCGGAAGCACCTGGCCGGAGGATCAGCAGCACCTGATTCCGGCGATTCATGAAATCAGAAAAGAATTTCCGAATTTTCTGGCCGTTATCTGTCCTCATGAACCGACAGATCAGCACTTGCAGGAAATTGCACTAGAAATGGGCCAAAATGAGACGCTGCTGTTTTCCGAATTGGAAAACTTCCGGAATCACAGTGCAATTATTGTGGACAGAATGGGAATTCTGGCAAACCTTTATTCAGCGGGCAATGCGGCTTATGTGGGCGGCAGCTTCCGCCAGAATGTACACAATGTGCTGGAGCCGGCGGTTTACGGCATCCCGGTTTTGCTTGGTCCGGTAAATCAGAATTCCCATGAAGCGCAGCTCCTGAAACTGGCCGGCGGTGCTTTTGAAGTACACCAGAAAGAAGAAATCGTCAATCTGCTAAATAAGTTTCTCATTAATGATATCTACCGGCAGGAAGCGGGAATGAGGGCCCGGCAGGTCGTGAAAAAAAACAGCGGCGCTACCCTGCGGACGCTCAAAGCCGTGCTGGAATTGATTCGTTAAGCTTTGAAGTATAATCTGGTTAGCTTATGATTTAATTGGCACTCCACTGGGGCCCCCAAACTGCCCTTTTTCATTTAAACGGTTATAATGGCTCTGGTCGCGGGATTTTATTTTTTTTGCAAGAGAAGCTCCCATTATTGCCAGCGGTTCAACCGTTCCGGCTATAACAGAACCTGCCCCGATAATAGCTCCTTCTTTAATATGCGCACCCGGCAAAATCGTTACATTCATCCCGATCCAGACATTTCGCTCAATTATTACTTTTTTAAATAGAAATGTGTTATCATAGGGAAGCGCATTCCCTTGATAATTATGATTATGGGTGTATACGACCAGATTTCTTGAAATGTGAGTGTTGGCCCCAATAAATAATCCACCTTCGCCCCGCAAATAGGCATTGTTTCCAATATGCACATTATCTTCAATCTCTACCTTTTTAAGTCCGGTTATCTTACTAATCCCATTAAACCGCACACCTTTACCAATTTTACCGATTCTTTGGTAGTAATAATGCTGAAGATAAGTGCTTAATAAACGATCCCGCACTTTTCGCCAATTGTAAATAAAAAAGCCGAAAACCTTCATAAAAGAATTCATAATTTTAACCGTTTAATAAAATAATAGATGGATAAATTATATGTTGCATAAAAAGCTGCTGCACTGATGGAAACTGCTAAAAGCATTTCAATGGGATTAGAATTGAACAGAAACATTGCCAAAAAACGGACCACCAGTGAAATCAAAATCAAATAAAAGCCAACCTCCTGACGGTTCATAACCGAATAGGTTGAGCTTATAGGCATATTTATGAACTGGAAATAAACCCAGATAATAATTATCTGCATATATGTCCCTGCCTCTTCCCATTCTTCACCCAAAAAAAGCCGAACCAGAACAGGCGCACCGAACAGGATTACTATTACCGGAATAATGCCGATACCTGCTAACTGTTTTACAGTTTTCTTATAGATTTTAAGCAACTTATTTCCACCCAGGTTGCAAGCCTCGGAAGCTGCCTGAAAATAGACCTGGCTGACGGATTTACCCAATAAACTTACCGGCGCGTTTACCACACGGTTGGCAATCATATACAATCCAACCACTTCTGCATTGAAATAGCGGGAAAACATAAATACCGGGAGCTGCAGAGAGAGAGTATTCAAAAAGACCATAAAGGTATTTATCAGCGGGAATTTTTTATGTTTAACAGCAAACTTTTTCAAATTTTCATATCGGATTTCCTTCCATACGATCCTTTTTCTTTTAAGGATGAGGATAGCGGCCACCAGATAACCGGCCATCTGGCTGATATATAAACCCAGAAATGATGGAGAAAATACCCCCAAAGCAACCGCGCCTCCCTGTGTTACTGACGACTGATATACTTTATTTCTGGATAGTATACCAAACTCTTTTTTCCGAATTAGAATATACTGAACACTCTGCCATAAACCGGAAAAAAAGATGCCAATACTGATTAGAAAAACATAAGGTTTTAAATTTCTGGCATTTAATAAGTTCAGGAATATGTCCCCTCCCAAAAAAAAGAGCGCAGCAAAAAAAAGAGTAGTAATTACAAGAACTATGAGCGATAAAACAACCATATGGTCCGCTTCATTTTCATCACTGGGGAGTACAATGGCCATTTCATATTTTAAAGAGCTGACTACGCTGAATATCATGATTGTAGATACCAACAATTGAAAATTACCAAAATCTGCCTTATCGTACAACCGGGTTAGTATCGGGAGGATTAAAATGGTGAGCCCATTTGCAAGAGTTGTTCCGGAAAACAGTTTTAATACATTTTTAGTGAAATCCGATTTTATCCTGAGCATTAAAATTTCCCGGAGTAGTTAAAGGGAATAGCCATAACGAGATGCTATCGGCACTACTTTCCTGAGTTGTTCTTTAATTTCCGGCGGCCAGTCAGAATATTTGGGGAACTCACCTTTTTTCTGCACATTCACCGGGGTCTTCAGTTTTTTCGCTATTCGCTGCCGGGAGATTGGCGGGAGATGTAAAAAGGCGAATATTTTTTCAGTGGTTTGCGGATCGGAAAATAGATTTTCCGCTTTTATCTGCAGCACCCTTTCAGGATTAACTTCTTTCTTAAAATCTTCAATAAAGCGATTGGTCTCGTTCCACAACCAGCCAATCTTTTCCACCTGCGTAAACTGTTTCCATTTTGTCTTCATTTCCGGTTCCAAAGGTTCAGGCCGTCCCACATCATGTTCATGTTTTCCGGAATACCACCGGCGCCGTATTCCGCTGCGCACGAAAGCGCCGGGATGACGGGTCAGATGGATGAAAACCGCCTGCGGGAAAACATCAGGGATAACCGGGGCGAAAAAGGTAATCCGGTTGTTCGTTTCAATATATACTTTATTCCGCTGTGCCGCCTGCAGAATCAATTCCTCCCGTGCGCTTTTTAATACTTCACAGAAAACTTCCGGTGATTGTCTGATTTCTTCATAAGCCCTTTTGGAAGCTCTGATCAATTCCGGCGAGGGTTGATGGTGGGCCGCCGCTGCGGGTGATAACTGAAGCAGTTGATTCAGCAACAAGGTGCCTGAACGCCCGGTGGACAGCACAAAGCAGGGGCGCACATTTTGCCAGTTCTGCAGTTCGCAATCCGCCAGGGTAACTTCTGATTCCGGCG
>JBAPTX010000268.1:0-1938 GCA_049282375.1 Calditrichia bacterium | reverse complement strand
CAGTAATCTGGTGCGGTTTATGAAAAAACACAACATTCAGAATTATGACGACCTGATGCAGCGTTCCATCCGGGATATCCGCTGGTTCTGGCAGGCTGTTTTGGAAGATCTGGATATCCGTTTTTATCTTCCTTACACCAATATTCTGGATGATGAAAAAGGCCCGGAATTTCCCCGCTGGTGTGTGGAAGGCCGGATGAATATTATTCATAACTGCCTGGACAAATGGCAGCAGGAGACTGTTGCCGGACAGGATGCTCTGCGCTGGGAAGGGGAAGAGGGGGTGCAAATTACCCTCAGCTACCGGGAGTTATATGAATCGGTTAACCGCTGTGCAAATGCCCTGCGGCAGCTTGGAATCGGTAAAGGCGATGCAGTGGGTTTGTTAATGCCGATGATCCCGGAGTTGATTGTGGCATTTCTCGCGGTCATTAAAATTGGTGGTATTATTCTGCCGCTGTTCAGCGGGTACGGACCGGCTGCAATTGCCACCCGTTTAAAAGATGCCGGCGCAAAAGCGCTGTTTACGGCAGATGGATTTTGGCGGCGTGCAAAGGCGGTGTCCCTAAAAACAACCGCAGATGAAGCACTGGAATCGGTCCCCACGGTTAAAGATGTTATTGTAGTTAGCAGAACGGGCGCAGAAGATATCTCATGGAATGCTGAGCGGGATCACTGGTGGCACGAGCTTGTCCCCGGCCAGCCCGCTGAATGTGAAACAGAGCAGACGGAAGCAGAAGATGTCCTGATGATCATTTATACCAGCGGTACTACCGGCAAACCGAAAGGGGCGGTTCACACCCATTGCGGTTTTCCGGTTAAAGCAGCACAGGACCTATACCACAGTATGGATTTAAAAAAAGGTGAAACGCTGTACTGGATGACCGATATGGGCTGGATGATGGGCCCGTGGGAAGTATTCGGTGCGCTGCTGATCGGCGCAACAATGGTCATTTACGATGGCGCCCCGGATTATCCCGGTCCGGATCGTCTCTGGCAGCTTGTGGAGAACCACAAGGTAACCCATCTGGGCATATCTCCGACCCTGATACGCAGTTTAAAAGTTTACGGTACAGCTCCGGTTCAAAAACATAATATTCATTCTCTGCGTATGGTGGGTTCCACCGGCAGTCCCTGGGACCCTGAATCCTGGATGTGGCTGTTCCGGAATGCCCTTCATGAAAATGCCCCTATTCTGAACTATTCCGGCGGGACCGAAATCAGCGGAGGCATTTTATGCGGCAATTTTTTTAAACCCCTCAAACCCTGTGCTTTTTCCGGCCCGGTACCCGGAATGGATGCGGATGTGGTGGATGAAGAGGGTGAACCGGTCCGCCGGGCTGTTGGCGAACTGGTGCTGCGGCAGCCCTGGATCGGCATGACCCGCGGTTTCTGGAAAGCGGAAGAACGCTATCTGGACAGTTACTGGCGCAAACTGCCCGGGCTCTGGTTCCATGGGGATTATGCCGCTATTGATGAAGACGGGCTCTGGTATATTCTGGGACGGAGTGACGATACCATTAAAGTGGCCGGGAAACGGCTGGGGCCGGCTGAGGTGGAAGCGCTGGTGAATTCTCATTCCGCAGTTGCCGAATCTGCAGCCATCGGGGTGCCGCACGCGCTGAAAGATCAGGTGGTCGTGCTGTTCTGCGTGCTCTCGGCCGAAGTGGAACCCTCTGCCGGATTACGAAATGAATTAATCGAATTTGTGACCCGTGAACTGGGTAAATCCCTGCGTCCCCGCGAAATTAAATTTGTTACCGCACTGCCGAAAACACGAAATGCCAAAGTCATGCGCCGGCTGATCCGTACCATTTATTTAAATGAAGAGCCGGGGGACCTCAGCGGCCTGGAAGATCATTCCACCCTGGAGGCCATTCGCAAGGCCAGGTGAAAGAAGAAGCAAAATAAAAGCGAAAAGAAGATACCCCTTAATCG
>JBAPTX010000267.1:0-4473 GCA_049282375.1 Calditrichia bacterium | reverse complement strand
GAACGCTGAACACTGAACGCTGAAAGCTGAAATTCCAAAACGCCTTATCAAAATAGACGGAGTATTCTATGAACCGGAAGTTCATCCAGATCTTAACTGTTATATCAACTTTAACCCTGCTGCTGTTTTCCTGCAGTGACGATCCGGTGGCGCCGGTCACCACTGGCACGATTCGCGGACAGGTGGTGGACGCCGAAACCCAGAATATTCTTGCCGGCGCCAGCATCACCACCACCCCGGCCACCAATGCCATCACCACAAACGCACAGGGCGATTTCATTATTCCCGAGGTGGAAGAGGGCAAGTTCACCATCACTGCCACCAAATCCGGCTACAAAAAAGGAATTGTCAGCGTGAATGTGCTGCCCGGCGATACTGCCCAGGCCAGCATTCAACTGAATCCCGACGATGATTTTAACCGCGTACCGGAAATTCCCGACCATCCTGTGCCCGCCAACGGCAGCGAAATGCAGCCGGTGGTCATCATGCTGCACTGGCGTGCCAGCGATCCCGATCCGGCCGATACGCTCACTTACGACGTTTACCTGTACGAGAACAATCAGCCCGGGGAACTGGTGGCAAAAAATCTGGCAGCGGACAGCCTGCTGCTGGACAGCCTGCAGTACAGCACTACCTATTTCTGGCAGGTGGTGGCGAAAGACAACAACGCGGGGGTTACCAACGGACCGGTGTGGCGCTTCACAACGGAAAGTTTTCCGGACAATCCCGTTGTATTCGCCTCACAGAATAGCGGGAATTACAATATTTATACCGCCGATACCGATACGTTGGATTTCCGGCAGGTGGTGCTGAACCAGCATCCCGCACGCGACTGGTGGCCCCGCTGGCACCCGGACCGCACCCGTCTGGCTTTTGTTTCCGACCGCTCCATCGAGCCGCAGATTTATACCATGGACGAACAGGGCGGCAGTCTGCTGAAAGTGACCACCGTTCCGGTAACCGGTTATCACAATTACGGGCTGGGGTTCTGCTGGAGCCCGGACGGTTACCAGTTGCTCTACGGCCATTATGAAAAATTGTACCGCATTGACGCCAACGGCACCAATCTGCAGCAGATTGCCGCTGCACCGGCGGAGCGCCATTTCCGCGAAGTGGACTGGACCCCGGTGGGTGATAAAATTGTTGCACTGACCATCGGAAGCTGGTTTTATGATTCGGAAATATACCTGATGGATGCAGACGGCAGCAACATGAGCCTGCTGGTGGACAACTGGCCCGGCGCCATTACCAGCCCCTCCTTTTCCCCGGACGGGCAGAAGGTGATCTTCAGCCATGATTTCTCCGGTTACGAAGTCAGCAGCGGGCGCCAACTGGATGCCCATATAGTGGTGATTGATATTGCCGGCGGCGACACCACCGATATTTCGCTGAACAAGCCCAGCGGCACCAATGACCTTTATCCCCGCTTTTCACCCGATGGCAGTAAAATTATTTTCACCAACGCGCCCAACAATCAGCCGGAGGCCCAATCCGTCTGGGTAATGGATTTAAACGGAGATAACCGACGTAAACTGGTCAGCAGCGGTACCATGCCGGACTGGCGGTAAGAAAATGCAGTGATTTCAAATTCCCGCGGAACAGTGGTGCCGGTGCGGGGTAAGAAGCGCCGTAGATATAAAAAGGCAAACCTGCGATGTGGTATAAACTCCTGTTGGTGGGTGCGGGTGGTTTTTTGGGAAGTGTTTCCCGCTATCTGGCCAGCGGTGCGGTTCACCGCCTGCTGAAAAATCCCTGGTTTCCCTACGGCACCCTTTCTGTAAATGTCCTGGGCTGTTTCCTGATTGGTCTGCTGGGCGGTGTGGCGGAAAGCCGCCAGCTCTTCTCTCCCGAAGTCCGTCTGCTGGTTTTCCTTGGATTTCTGGGCGGATTTACCACCTTTTCCACTTTCGGATATGAAGTATTCTCATTTGCACGGGACGGCCAGCTCGCTGCTGCCGGATTAAATATAGTGCTGCATCTGCTGCTGGGACTGGCGGCCGTCTGGGGCGGTTTGGTGTTTTCCAAAATATGGTGAGGTGAAAATGATATTGCCGGAAAAAGGCCATTTACTGCGAATTTTTATTGGTGAAAGCGATCGCTGCGAAGGCATGCCGCTGTACGAATGGATTGTTAAAAAAGCGCGGGAGGCGGGGCTGGCCGGCGCGACGGTGCTGCGCGGACTGGAAGGGTTCGGCGCCCGCAGCCGCATTCACACCAGCAAAATCCTGCGGCTTTCCGAAGACCTGCCGGTGGTGATCGAAATCGTTGATACCCTGCAGAAAATAGAAGACTTCCTGCCGCTGATTGACGGCGCCATTCAGGAAGGCCTGGCTACCCTGGAAAAAGTGGAAATCCGCTTTTACCGCAGCGGTTCTCAGAAAAAATGAAAAGGAAGCAATGAAGGTAGGCATGATATGGGGGGGAACTCAGGACGAACAGTTTGTTTTTCAGTTATCTTTATCCTTTTTTATTTTCCCCCTTCGGCTGCCGCTCTGTTATCCTCATACAGCCAGCAGAGTGCCCGGTGAGTTTCTGAGAATGAAATAAATGCCGGCCGTTGTTTATCGCAAATATCCATCCTTTGCGGGCAGCGGGTGTGAAAAGGGCAGCCGGAAGGCGGGTTTACCGGATTGGGCACGTCCCCGCCCAGGATAACCCGCTTGCGTTTATTTTCAGGGTCCGGAACCGGTACCGCATTCAGCAGCGCCTTTGTATAAGGATGCTTCGGCTGATGAAAAATTTCTTCCACCTGCCCTTCTTCCATTATTTGTCCCAGGTACATAATATAAACATAATCGCAGATATGATAAACCACGCTGAGATCGTGGGAAATAAACAGGTAGGTCAGCCCGAACTGCTCCTGCAGAGATTTAAGCAGCTTGAGGATCTGAGACTGCACGGATACATCCAGTGCCGAAACCGGTTCATCGCAAACCACAACTTCCGGCTGAACCGCCAGTGCCCGTGCAATACAGAGCCGTTGCCGCTGTCCGCCGGAAAACTCAAAGGGATAATGGTAGCGGTACTCCGGCGAGATTCCCACCGTATTCAGCAGACGGTCAATTTCATCCTCTATTGTCCCGCGGTTGGCAAGATGATGGACTTTCAGCACTTCCCGGAAAATCTGGTAAATGCGCTGGCGCGGATTTAAGGATGCGTAGGGATTCTGGAATATGATCTGCACTTTTTTGCTGTAGGCCAGCCGGTCATTTTCTGCCATCTGCACCACATTTTCCCCTTTAAAAAGAATCTCACCGCCATCCGGTTCATCCAGGGTTGTGATCAGCCGTCCAATGGTGGTTTTACCGCAGCCGGATTCCCCCACCAGTCCGATGGTCTTCCCCTCCGGTAAATTCAGATTCACGGAATTGACCGCGTGCACATAACTTTTTGATTTGCGGAAGAAGGATTTTTCCACCGGAAAACGGCGCTGCAGGTTCCGCACGGTAATGATATTATTATTTTCTGAATTCGGCTTCATCGGAGAGAATGATAATAAAGGGAAGTGCTGCTTCAAAGACGGAATTTTTATTGGGGCGGTCACACTTCGGCTGCGCTCAATGTGACACTGTTTGAAAGGATTTCCCGGGTTGAAAACCATACTGCCGCAGGCGGACCGCAGAATTTGGGCCACACTTCGGCTGCGCTCAGTGTGACAAGCTTCTTATCATAAAAACAGCAAAAAATTTGATGCCGAGCTTATTGTTTACGCGCCTGTTTTACCTCTTCCCAGAAATGTTTTTGCAGGAAGCTGCTTTCATCCAGTGCGCACAATTGCTCGAACATGGGCTTTGTCACCGTAAACAATAATATATCCGGCGGCAGGTGCTGCCGCATGGCAATATCCGTGGCGCCGATAATGGCGCGGGGCTCATTCAGATCTTCAAACAGCGGGGCCAGAAGTCCGCAGCCGGAGGCAAACGGAACGGTGACCAGCGCGGGGTAGGGCGGGCCCTGCCGGTAATAAGCGCCGGTAACAAACAGACTGAGCTGATCCGGGTTCAGGAAAAAAGAAACCGTTTTTAAATACGGATACTGCTCCGGACGAAGTGGCCCGATCAAAATTTGATCATGCTGCGGAGAGTAGCCCCTGGTTTGATCCACCCAGCGTCCTGTCAGTTCTTCGGAAGCTTTCAGCCCCTCTCCGGCAAACAGGAAGTCAACCGTCTCTTTGCGGGAGCTCTGTTTTTTTCCCAGCAAATAGGAAGCAACGCCGCCGCAGCCGAAATTATCGTTTTTCAGGTATAGCGTTTCGCCGTTAAGCCAGCGCTGATAAAACATAAACAGGCAGCTCCACTTATGGGCGGCGGGCGACGCCAGCGGTATAAAAGCAGAAGAATCAGGTGCATCGTACAAGCCCACCGGCGGCAGGCTGATACCTGCTTTTTCCAGTAAAAAAGAAGGATCCGGTTGCATTCTATTTTCCTTTAATTGGCGGTTGAAAATTTAATTTAAGCTCAAGTGAATTATCGG
>JBAPTX010000266.1:0-5023 GCA_049282375.1 Calditrichia bacterium | reverse complement strand
TCATTAAAGTATAAATTTCCGGATTTTTTTGATGAAGCGCCCGGTATAAATCAATTCCGTCTCCATCGGGCAGCATAATATCCAGAATGGCAATATCAAAATTATAATGTTCTATCATGAAGCGCCCTTCCACGGCATTGTTGGCCAGGCGGATCTGATAGGGGCTTCCCTGCAGAAACGTTTCAATATTCCGGGTAATTTCCGGCTGATCATCTACCACCAGCAACTTCCATATTTTCATCCGGCGGACTCCTGTGTTTTCGCTGCCTTTCCGGGCAGAAAGGCGCGGTTTTTCAGAAAAGTGGTTAATCTTTCCAGGACGGCTTCCCTGCCCAGCAGCACCATTACTTCGAATAATCCCGGGGTGGCCGAGCGCCCGGTTAATGCCAGCCGCAGCGGGTGGATAATTTTGCCGGCGGAAACTTCCTGTTGTTCCGCATAATCCCGCACTGCCTGTTCCAGGATGTCTTCATTAAATGGTTGAATAGAACGAATGATTTCTTTCAAATCCTGCAGCCATTGCCAGGCCTTTTCATTCTTAAAATGCTTTTGAAAAGCTTTTTCTTCAAACTCATCCGGTGTTTTAAAAAAATACACTGCCATTTCCCGTAAATCATTCAATACCCGGAGTCTGGGGCGCAGCAATTCTGCCAGGGCGGCAAACCAGCCGCGTTTTTCCTGCTCCGGCTCTTTTTGAATAAAGCCGGCCTGCTGCCATTGGGCAATCGCCCGTTTATATAATTGATCGTGAGAAAGTGCGGCGATATAGCGGGCGTTCATCCAGAGCAGTTTGGCCGGATCGAACACGGCGCTTCTTTTATTCACCTTTTCCAGCCGGAAAGAATCCATTATTTCGGCAGGGGACATCACTTCCCGTTCATCCCCCGGATTCCATCCCAGCAGCGCCAGATAATTGAACAACGCCTCCGGAAGAATCCCCATGCGCTGATATTCTTCTACAGAAGCCGCCCCATGCCGCTTGCTTAGCCGTTTTTTATCGCTGCCCAAAATGAGCGGTAAATGGGCGAATTCAGGTGTCTGCCAGCCGAAAGCCCGATACAGCAGAATTTGCCGCGGTGTGTTGGAAATATGATCATCACCGCGGATAACCTGTGTAATTCCCATATCATGATCATCTACTACCACAGCCAGCTGGTAAACCGGTGTCCCGTTACTGCGTACCAGAACAAAATCATCCATTTCATTATTCTGGACATTAATGCGTCCGTGAACAATATCATCCCAGCCGGTTTCGCCCCCGGTCATTTTAAAACGAATGGCAAAAGGCTTAGCGGCAGCCAGATTTGCTTTAATTTCCTGCGGAGTTAAGCGGCGGCAGGTGCCGTCATACCCTGCTTCGTGTTTTTCCGGTTGGGCGGATTTATCATCTTTCCTTTCTTTGCGCCGGGCCTGCAGCATTTCGGGAGTACAAAAACAGCGGTAAGCTTTTCCGGTATTCAGTAATTCTGCGGCCAGTTCCAGGTGCCGCTGCCGCCGGGAAGCCTGATGAACAAGCGGCCCCTCCCATTTTATATCGAGCCAGCGCAGGCCTTCAAGTATTTTTTCAGTCATTTCGCCGCTGGAGCGCTGCAGGTCGGTATCTTCAATGCGTAAAAGAAAGGCGCCGTGTTGCCGCCCGGCTGCCAGATAATTGAACAGAGCGGTGCGGGCCCCGCCCACATGCAGATAGCCGGTGGGGCTGGGAGCAAAACGTGTGACAATTTTTTGCGTCATGTACTTTTTTCCGTCTATTCCATTGCCGATATTTACACAAGAAGTGTCTTATTTCCCGACAATATATATATTATCGACACTTGTGACCAAAACTTTTGTAAAATTTTGAAAAACAAATCACTTGCGGCAAGCGCTGGGGAGGCAGGAAAATTGTTTATTTATGGTTGAAAACAAAATCAGGGGCCTACCCGAAAATTCCGGGAGTTGAGCCCCTGTGTGTGTAACGATCGCAAAAATCAGCTTCTTTTTAAATTCATCTGCATGGTGATGAATTCCAAAAACCGGAGATTTTAATGCGGCGGTGGAGTGGGCGGTTGGGGTTTTTCCTTTAATCTTTTATTTTTGGTAATGCTTGCTTTGAGCAGCCATCCCAAAATAACGCCCAGCAAAAAGGCAAGAAGAATAACCAGCAGCAGAGAAACAGCCACTTCCCATAATAAAATCTGAACCAGAACAGGATCCAGGTTTTGGAAAATAATGATAAGAATAAGAATAATGATTATCCAGATAGCAATGAATTTGGGTTTCATAGCGGCTCCCGAGTTTGTTAATAAACATAGGGATAAACCCCGAAAATTGCAAGCCGCATAGCGTGAAAAAACCAAAACAGGGATTTGAACGAATTCAGGTACTTTAACCGGCAAGCCGGAATGATCATTTTCGGCAAGGTACTGCCGGTCAGCTTC
Source organism: Calditrichia bacterium (assembly GCA_049282375.1). Taxonomy (GTDB): domain Bacteria; phylum Calditrichota; class Calditrichia; order RBG-13-44-9; family RBG-13-44-9; genus JBAPTX01. The sequence goes on along the minus strand of JBAPTX010000266.1, from coordinate 2,603 downwards.
TGACCGGATGGCAGGCAAGAATGATTCTGCCGTGTTCAACTTTTTCCCTTGCTTGCTTTCTGCGGTTCCCATCGTTTAAATTGACAGGAATATAACATAGGAAAAATAAGTGAAGGTTTTAAAATTTTTATTATGGATAGTTTTGCTGGCGGTCCTGGCGACCGGCTGCAATAAAAGAGTAAAAAGCCCTACCGAAACCATGCTGCCGGATTCGGTCCGCATTAATATACCTGTTTTTGGTAACGGCACCAGTCTGGAAGTGATTACCTGGAATATGGAAAATTTTCCCAAATTGAACATGACCACCGTAACGACAGTTTCTGAGATTATCAGCGATCTGGATGCGGATATTTACGGGATGCAGGAAATTGCCGATACCAGCAGTTTTCGTAAATTGTTGAATTTACTGCCGGATTACAGCGGCGTTTATTCATCGGATGATTATGGCAGCAGTTATCAGAAAACCGCAGTTATTTATCGTAAAAACCTGGTAACCCTAAACGGCAGAACCAGCCTCTTCCCCGGTGACTCTTATGCTTTTCCGCGCCCGCCCCTGCAGGTCAGCCTGAGCGCGGTTAATAATGGCCATTTATTTGATTTTAATTTGATTGTGCTTCACCTTAAAGCGTTTGATGGGGCTGATGAACGGGCCCGGCGGCGCAGGGCCTGCGAACTTTTAAAGGAATATCTGGATGAGAAAATTGCCAATGGCCCGGAAAAACAATTTATTGTGGTGGGGGACTGGAACGACCAGTTGAATGATCCTCCCTCTACAAATGTTTTTCAGGTTTTTCTGCAGGATTCAGCCGATTACCGGTTTCTGACTCAGCCTTTAAGCGCCACCCCCACATATATTGCCGGATCGTATAAGAGTGCCATTGATCATATCCTGATTTCCGCAGATATCCTGCCGGAATATCAGGGCGGCAAAACCAGTGTCATTAAAGTGGACAATTACTATAACGGGTATGTTACGAATGTGTCGGACCACCGTCCGGTGGGAGCCATTTTCCCGGTATTTTAGAATTGGCAATAAATTTAGCCCGGCAGGTATGAAGTGAAGAAAACGATTTTATAATAAGGAGAATAACCCATGGCCGAACAGTCTCAGCAAAGTTTGCAGGCATTAAAACTGGCCCTGAAAACGGAAGAGGAAGGTTACGAGCTCTATAAAAATGGTGCGGCGAATACGCGCAGCGAAATGGTACGGGCCATTTTTCAGCAGTTGTTCAAAGATGAATTAATGCATATGGATTTGATCAAGCGCTTTTATGCCCGGCTTTCCGAATCCGGTTCCTGGAGCGAAATGTCGGAGGAGGAACGCAATTATAAAGGATTAAAAGGGGAACTGAACACCATCTTCAGCGCCGCACTGGACAAAGTGAAATCAGGTGACGAAGAGATCAGCGATTCTGATATGACTTTGTATAAAAGAGCCATTCAGTTCGAGAATGACGGTGTTAAGCTTTACGACCGGCTTTATAATGAAACGGAAGATGCCAAAGCTAAAAAGTTCTATATTTTCCTGCGGGAAATGGAACAGGACCATGCCGATGTACTGGACGATACTTTCCAGTATTTGAAAGATCCGACCCACTGGTTTATGGGTAAAGAAGGCTGGACGCTGGATCATTAATCGTGGTCCTGATGCCGGCGGGCAAAAAAGATCAGCAGGGATTCCAGGATACCGGCAATTATCAGCAGCGTGAATACATATTTTAAATAGAGCGGCAGTAATAACTGAAATTCCAGAACACCGGCCGTGAATCCGTTTTCTGCCACGGCCACAGCAAGACGGAATCCCATTGCAAAACTCAGCCAGGCTGCCGGAAACTCCAGCCAGGCGACCGGATTCACCAGCATATGCCAGATGCCCTGCCATCCCAGCAGGTCGTAACCCAGAACTGCCACATTAAAGCCGGTAAAAAAACAGAGCAGAAAAGGCAGTACAATCAGATAGCCGGAGAGGAAGCCGCTGAAAAGAGATAAATTATTTAAGATAACAATGACGATAAATAAGGCGGTAAAATGGTGATCGCGTTCAATATATTTTTTGGTAAGCCGTCCCACCCAGCGGGGATAGGCGAGCAGCCAGCCGGTTTCTTTCTCTACCAGAAATGGCGCTGTGTAGATGCCTGCAATAAAAAGAAAAGAAGCCAGAAATATGTAAATGAAATTCAGTTCGGCCAGTAAATCGCTGAACATAACCGTCTCCAATAGCAAAGCGCTAAGTTTAATGACTCAGTCCGGATTTTCCTACCTCAATATCAAAACAGTAATGCCGTTATGCCGGCGGAAGGATTAACCCAATGCGCCGCCGCTTCAGCAGTCAGTTTCTGGGGATGAATTCAACCGTTGTTTACGAATACGGAGCAGCGTATGTGGTGGATCCGGGCGTGTTCCCGCAGGAAAGCTCCCGCATTTTAAATTTTCTGCACAAAAAGGAAGTTACTGACATTACCGTTCTGCTGACGCATACCCACGGCGATCATATTTCAGGCTGGCAGGAATTTTCCCGTTTTCCCTGTTATGCCCATGAATGTATTTCCGCAAAAACGCCTGATATGCGGAATAATGATGTGCGCTATTTAAGAGGAATGTGG
>JBAPTX010000265.1:0-2641 GCA_049282375.1 Calditrichia bacterium | reverse complement strand
CACTACCCCCTCAAGATAGCGTGTCTGCCTATTCCACCACGCCAGCAAATTTATAATAATTATTGGCCTTCAGGATTTTCTGCCGGAGGCTGCCCTTCTTCCTGCTGCTGTTGCTGAGGCTGCTGCTGCGGCTGGGTCTGCGGTACCGGCTGGCCCAGTCCGGGTGCCGCCGGAATGCTGGTTTCCACCTGGTCGCGCTGCAGTTCCTGCTGGATTACGCTGCCGCGGTCATCGCCGGGGCGGCCGATAAAACCGATAAGCAGGCAAAGCAGCAGATAGGCAGAGGCCAGAATTGTGGTTGCTTTTTGCAGGAAAGACGCCGCGCCGCGCGGTCCCAGAACCCCGCCGCCGCCGCCCATGCCGCCAAAAGAGGCCGCCAGCCCGCCGCCTTTGGAGGACTGCATTAAAATGCTGATGGTCATAAAAATGGCAACCAGAATAAATAAAAAGATTAAAAATGTATACATTCTAAAACATCCTCCGTTTCACTTCGGTTATTTTTAAGCGTGCCAATTTAAAAGTATCGTTTTGTTTTTTCAAGAAGTTTTTGAATTGCTCTTGCTCCAACAGAAGATATGGTTATATTTGAAAATGACGTTCAGCGTCTGAGGCAAACCGGTTAACCGAATATTTTCTGTGGAACAAATCACCCGCATTTAAATAAACATAATCTGCCAACACAGATTTCCGCATAAGACAATCAGATAAAATAATTGAGGATCAGATAAAATTGAACGCAAAGAAAAATACTAAAGAAATAACCATAGATGAACTTGCCGCCAGTTTACTGGCATTTAGAAAACCCGAAAAATGGAAAGCCATCTGGCAGCTTACCAATACTTTTATTCCCTACCTTTTTTTATGGGTAGTGATGGTGATGATGGTTAAAAAGGGCGCGCCCTACTGGGCCACTCTGATCGTCACCTTTTTGGCGGCTGTGCTGCTGATCCGCATCTTTATTTTTTTTCATGATTGCTGCCACGGGTCGTTTTTTGCCTCCCGAAAGGCTAACCGGGTGGTGGGTTATCTTACCGGTATTCTGGCATTTACCTCTTACCGCAACTGGCGCAGCGCGCATCTGCAGCATCACGCGACTTACGGAAATCTGGATCATCGCGGCGCGGGGGATGTCTGGACTTTAACTGTAGCGGAATATTACCAGCTATCCCGGAGAATGCGGCTGGTTTACCGGCTGTATCGCCATCCGCTGATAATATTTTTAATCGGTCCCATTTACCTGTTTTTTGTGGATCAGCGGTTTTCGCCGAAAAATGCGCGGAAACTGATCCAGCGGAATGTCCTGTTCACCAATCTGGGGCTGCTGGCCATCCTGATTGCTGCCTGGTTTACCATCGGGATAAAGACTTACCTGCTGATTCAGGTTCCCCTGATGATAATGGGCGGGATTTTCGGCATCTGGCTGTTCTATATTCAGCACCAGTTCGACGGGGTGTACTGGGCACGTGACGAAGAATTTGATATGGTGAAAGCGGCTTTGCAGGGCAGCTCCTACTACAAACTTCCCCGCATTCTCCACTGGCTGACCGGAAATATCGGTTTTCACCATGTGCACCACATCGATCCGCGCATCCCCAATTATCAGTTGCAGGCCTGCTACCGGGATATTCCCGCACTGCAGCAGGTTGAACCGCTTACCATCAGCCAGAGTCTGCGCTCCCTTAACCTGCATCTGTGGGACGAAAAAGGGCGGCAACTGATCAGTTTTAAAACGGCGGCCGGTTTGGCCCGGCAGGGTCATTTGACCGTATAACCGCCGTCAATTACCATTTCGCTTCCGGTCACAAATTTAGACTCATCGCTGGCCAGATAAACAACACCCCAGGCGATATCATCCGGCTCCCCCACATGGCCCACCGGGTGAAGGCTGTCCAGATGCTGGCGGAATGCTTCCGGGCCACCTTCAGTTTCTTTTCCCATATTTTCCACCAGCGGCGTCCAGATATAGCCGGGATGAACCGAATTGACCCGGATTTTCTCTCCGGCGTACTGCAGGGCGTCGGTTTTGGACATCAGGCGGACCGCCCCTTTGGAAGCATGGTAGGGCGGTACATCGGGGGCGCTGATGATGCCGTAAATGGACGACATATTTATGATGCTGCCGCTTCCGTTTTCCCGCATATATCCGATGGCGTGTTTGGTGCAGAAGAACACCCCCTTCACATTTACCGCAATTACCTTATCCCATTCCGCCTCACTGATTTCGTGGGTGGGCTTATTGATGCCGGCAATCCCGGCATTATTCACCAGCACATCAATTTTGCCGAATGAGTCCCTGACTTCCCTGAATACCTGTTGGACCTGTTTTTCACTGGTTACATCCAGATTCCAGTAGCGGGCCTGCCCGCCCTTTTTGCTGATTTCATCAACAACCCGGCGGCCTTCCTCATCCAGAATGTCTGTCACCGCCACGGCTGCGCCTTCTTCTGCCATACGCAGGCAGCAGGCTTTACCGATGCCGAGAGCGGCGCCGGTTACAATGGCTGTTTTCCCCTGTAAACGTTTCATGCTTCCTCCTTTTTTGTTTTCTACGAATCGGTTGCCAAGATTTTATCCTGAAGCGAATAAGTCGATTTCAGCGAATTCCTCATCAGTGAGTGATTTCCACTTATTACAACTCGTT
>JBAPTX010000264.1:0-4702 GCA_049282375.1 Calditrichia bacterium | reverse complement strand
CCCACTCCGATGCAAAATAGAGGACCCGCTCCTGAATCCAGCCCCGGAAATCCCCGGTATTAAGCTGATTGGGCCTATTTAACAGAAAATAATCCGGCTCCCGCATTTTAATTTCCGCATCTTCCACCGTGACGCGGTCGTGGGAAATGGTAAAAGGATATGGGCCGATATGTCCGTTATTCAGACCGCGGGTTACATTATATTGCACAATATAAGTACCGCCTTTTTTTACATAGTCGAGAAGCTGCGGCTGAATTTCATAAAGCCATGGGTTAGTATTATAGGCGCGGATCCCGGCAATAATTGCTTTGTAATTCCGGGTGGAAATTTCCTTAATATCCGTTTGCTCCAGCAGGTTTACCTGATATCCCATCTGCGTCAGGATTTCCGGCAGGTCATCCCCCGATCCCATGATGTAGCCTATCAGTCCGCCGCCTGAGTTCAGAGCAACAGTGGTTACAGCAGCTTCCGCGCCGGTGAAGAAAAGCTGGGGAGTAATATGGGGATAATCAATTTCATTTTTTTTGAAAGACAACCGGCGGCCATTTAGCTGAAGCTGTGCCATTACTGCTCCACTGGCGCTGCCGGAGGGTGGAATGATCCGGAATTCATATTTCTGAAGCAGCTTTTCCGGATTCAACCGAACCATCTGCCCGGCGGGGTCGGATTGCCAGCCGGCCGGCAGCAGCAAGCTCAGTTTTCCAGTTACGGAGTCTGCCAGTGTTTTCACCAGCACTGAAATATTTCCGGCGGAATCCCCCCCGAAAATATAAAGCGGTTTATCGAACTGAAGGGTTGCCCGGGGTGCAATCGCCAGCGGATGCATTCTTTCTCCCGCCACGGGATCCGTCCAGCGGTAGGTAACCGGACGAACATACTGCAACTCTTCTTCGCCTGCTTTGATAACAAACCGGATTTGCAGAGGCGCCGGCGCCCGGGCAACTCCGGCGAACGGAGAAGTGCTGGAAATATATCTTCCTTTCAGGGGCGGCTGTTCCAGCCAGTAGGGACGGGAAACCGGAAAGGTGTCCGGCAGGAGAACCGCCATATCAAATTTCTCGGGACGGTTATTTGCCAGTTGCCGGTTGAGGGTTAAATTTTCCAAAGGCGGCAGGACCCGGATGCGCTCCAACTGCAGCGGAAACGCAGAACGATTCACCACTGTGAACCGGATTTTCACAGAATCGCCCACCACCGCAAATCCCCGGGCGGCATCGGCGCGCAGCACCAGACCGGTGCAGGCGGCAATCACCTCCTGCAGTTCCTTTTTCTTTTGGTGAACCCAAAACCCCTGCGGCAGCCGGTTTATTTCCTGCAGGGCTTCCAGCAGAAGCGGCAGTGAAGCATCGGGCTGCTCGGGACGAAACTGCTGTTCCGCCTGTTTTAGTAAGCGGCTGAGTTGTTCGCTGCCCGGCACCCGCTTCCAGCTTATATCAACCCCCTCCAGCAGCGCGGAATCCGCCGGAGCGCCCGCCAGCAGTTGGAAATATTCCCTGGAATTCCCCAGCCCGGGTGCAGAACCGAATCCCTGGCTTTTGTGCATGGAACGGCTGGCAGCGGAAAGTTCGCTGTAGGAAAACCCCAGCAGCGGGTTATAGGTGCCGGTATTCACTGAAACCAGACGGGCTGTATCCATTTCTGCAAGGGTGCTGCCCCAGCGCCAGGCATTCCAGAAGACCCTTTGCGGCTGCCAGGGTTTACTTTGGGATTTCCCTACATTAAAAAGAGTTGAATCGCCGGCGGCAGTAAATGCTTCCAGCGCCAGAATAGCGGAGGCGCGGTGGTGCCCGTGCCCGCCCCGTTCCGGGGTAAAGCGGGTAATGATGATATCCGGCCGGAAAGTCCGGATGATCCTTACAACGTCCGCTAAAATTTCTTGCCGGTTCCAGATGTCCAGTGTTTCTTCCGGGGTTTTGGAATACCCGAAATCGCGGGCGCTGGTAAAGAACTGCGTTGCTCCGTCAATGCGGCGGGCAGCGAGCAGCTCTTCTGTGCGCAGTACACCCAGCAGTTCATCGAATTCGGTGCCCAGCAGATTCTGTCCGCCGCTGCCGCGCGTTATGGAAAGATAGGCGGTGTTCAGCAGCAATTCTTTGGAAAGATAGGCCAGCACTGCGGTATTCTCATCGTCCGGATGTGCGGCCAGATAGAGAGCGCTGCCCAGCACATTCAGCTTTTTCAGGCTCAGCTTGATATCCGCGGCGTCGGGTGCGGCATGGAGGATTCCTGAAAGAAGAATAAATAGGGCCGCAAGAGGAAATAAATACTTTTTCATTGGCAAAGCACCTGTAAGATTGGATTTTGCGGCGGGAACCGCGGTAAAGAGCCGGTAATTTATAAGCGAATTATTCCCATGCCAAGAAATAATGGCAAGCGAACGGGATATAAGAAAAAAACCGGTTTATGCCAATCCTGAATTTTTTTGAAAAAATATTCTTCCACAGCAGCCAAGGCTGGAAATGATTTAAAAAATTATTCGTTAACCTGGCCAACTGAAACAGGGAAAAGAGTCGCGGACAGGTTAAAAATGACACTTTTACTTCATCAATATCATCTTATGCCGGGATTCAAACTCTCCGGATTTGAGCCTGTAAATGTAGATGCCGCTGCTCACTTTATTTCCTGAATTATCAGTTCCGTCCCAGACAGCGGTATGGCTGCCGGCGGATTTCAATCCGCTCTCCAGATTCCTGACCTGTTGCCCTAACGCATTATAAATGGTCAATTCCACCCGCTGCTGTTGCGGCAGTGAATAGCGGATGCGGGTTTCCGGGTTAAATGGATTGGGGTAGTTCTGTTCGAGCGCAAAATCTGCGGGGACGGTCTTTTCTGTATAGATTTCGATCTCAGTAACGGCAGGATCGGCAATCTGCTCGGCAATGTCTGCCTTAAGGGGGTGAACCGGCAGTTCATTTCCCGCTCTCTTTTCCCGCAGAAAATACTGTTCTCCTGCACGGGCATTCAGCAGTTTGATGCTCACCGGATAGTTTGAACTTTGTATCTCGATAACCCCGCGATCGGTCTGCAGCGCCCGGAAATTGCCGGTAAAGCGGGCGTCAAAGGCGCCGGACGGCGGCAGCGGGGGTAAACTGAAAGAAAGCTTCTGCGCGGCATCCATGTTCACATTCAAATATAAAGTCTGGCTGTTGCCGGCGGCATCACTGATGCGAATTGCCGGTGATGCGGTAAGGTCGGGCAGGCTGTTTTGCGCCCGGGCCAGCCGGTTGTTTTCGGTTCCTCCGCAGGAAAGGGATATCTGCCCCGCAGCGCTGCTGCGAATCCAGTAACTGTGTCCCTGCATCAGGGTATCGGCCGGGAAATAGCTGCCGTTAAATCCGTAAACCGTGCCGGGAATAAGAACGGCGCCGGGATCGCTGATGGCGCTTACCGCCAGATTACAGGAGGGGCCGCCGATCAGGTTCCATTCCGCCAGTAAATTGAGCGAAAGGCTCTGCATGGTGTCTGCATCTATGTGAACGGTTTCTGCGGACGGGAATCTCAGCCAGAAGCCGGCACCGGCTTTCAGGCTGTCTTCCAGAATATAACTGCCATTCCAGCCGAACATGGTATTGGGAATCGCGCTCGGATATACGGACAAATAATAGGGTTCGGCAACTTCTCCGGGCGGGCTCATCAGGTTCCAGTCCTGAGCAATATTCTGCATCATTCCGGCAACTTCGGAATGCTCAATTTTAATATTATCAAGATAGAGGTCATTCCCATGCCCGTCTATTGCCCTGAATTTGAATTTATTCGTTCCTCCCGGCACGGCGAATTTCAAAGTTCCCCATTGATCCGGATTGGGAAAAAATTCAAGAAGGGTTTGCGGTGCGGTAACCAGTTCTCCGTTAAAACCACCGTGAAGTATGACTAAAGTCTGCCAGTTTTGTCCACCATCAGTCGAATAGGATATTTCAAGCTGATCATCATTCCCGCCGTAATCGGGTGCGTAGGCATGATCGAAACGCAAAGAATCTCCCTCAGATAAAGGGTTAAAAGTGTGCGTAATCAAAATGCCGATAGAATCCGGCGGATAATTGCTGAAAAAGTGACTCCTTAAGGAATGCGCACCTACACCGAAAGCGCTGGTTCCCCAGGCTTTCTCCCATATCGGATCGCCAGTATTTTCAATTACCCAGCCATCCGGCGGAAAATACCAGCTGTCAAAATCTTCATTCAGCGCGATTGAGGGATCCTGAATGGTAGAGAAATGCCATGTTTTGCCAGTTGCCACCCCGTCACCATCATTAACGTCTATACGCCAGTAATAATCAGTAGCATAGTTCATTTGTCCCTGATCGATTGTTGTAATGGGTGAGCCTGAATAAATAGAAATCAGACTGTCGGGGTGTGTGCCCCAGAAAACTTCAATCGAAACAGCATTGCCGGGATTGGTCCAGGAAATATCTTTATCGAGTTCAACCGCAAGTTCACCCTCGGCAGGATCAGGATTCGATGCCGGGATACCATTAATGCCGAACAGCAGAAATGATAAATCAGTTTCAGATGTTCCCTGCCAGACCGTCGTGATGGGTGTCCAGGTCGTGAATCCTGTTCCAAAACCGTTTGACGGATTTATCCAGACGGCTTCGGAATAATATGGTCCATTTGATGGTTTCCATCCCCATTGCTTATGGCTGAGTTCTGTATTTGCTGAAACAGAAATCCAGTAATGCCCTGCAGGCAGAACAATATCTTCATC
>JBAPTX010000263.1:0-3881 GCA_049282375.1 Calditrichia bacterium | reverse complement strand
GTACCAGGGAGAGGGCTTGCGCAGAGCTGCCAGCACTTCGCGTTCAATCTTTTCATTGAATTCAAAACTCTTCATACCATCAGGCCTCTTCTTTACTTTTCCGTTTGCGTAGATAGTGCACGGCAGGTTCAGTTCCTAATTCTTCCAGGGCGCGGTAAGCCGGGTCCGAATGAGCCAGTTTATAAACCCTGGAATTTTTATCAAGTAAGTTACCAAAAGTAATGGCATTTGTCGGGCAGGTTTGCGCACAGGCCGGTACAATCTCCCCATCCTGAACAATGCGGTCTTCATCCTTGGCATGGTCTTTGGCGTGGCGGATCCGCTGCACGCAGAAGGTGCATTTTTCCATGATACCGCGGGTTCGAACAGATACATCCGGGTTATACATTTTATCCAGCGGTTCGCCATACTGATTATCGAACCAGTTAAAACGCCTAACCTTGTAGGGACAGTTGTTAGAGCAATAGCGGGTTCCCACACAGCGGTTGTACACCTGGACGTTCAAACCTTCTTCGTTGTGATAAGCGGCATACACCGGGCAAACCGATTCGCAGGGCGCATTATCGCAATGCTGGCAGAGCATGGGCACAAATTCCATTGTTTCCTCTTCCTCGACAAGGAAAGGTTCGAGCCTGATCCAGGACATTTCCCGCCCTTTCAGATGCTCCTCCGCGCCCACTATGGGAATATTATTTTCCACATAGCAGGCGGCGCTGCAGGCATTACAGCCGATGCAGCTATCCAGATCGATGGCCATGCCCCAGCGGTAGGTATTGTGTTCATGCTCGGGATACCATTCATATAATTCAGCATCCTTTGCATGATGCACTTCCTCTTCGGACAACGGTAAAAGACCCCGGTTTTCCTCATGCATGGATCCGGCCAAGACGGCCAGAGGAGCCCTTGCCCCGGTTTTTTCAACTTGAATGTTGGTCAGATAAGCGGAAACTTCCGGCCCTTTTACCGTCAAATCCATGCGGGATAACGGCAGGAAATCCCGCTGCACCATGAAAACCCCATCCTGCAGCAAAGGCTGTATTTTTACCGGCAGCGCGATACTGAAATCGCCGCTGGTAATTTTCAGCACGTCCCGGTCGATTAAATCCAGCCGGCGGGCGGTGCCGGGTGAAATGGATACCCATTCACCATAAGTGATGGTGCTCAGGGGATCGGGTATTTCGGTCAGCAGCGGCAGAATACGGCTGCGTCCATCGTAGGTCCGGATGGAGGGTACAATGATGAGGGTATTGCTGTGGGGCGCTTCGGTTGTGCGCGGGAGAGAGATCTCCATGGCGCCGCCGGCGGAAGCAGCCAGATCAATGCCGGCCGGCGGCACTTCCGCAAAACCTTTGTCCAGAAAATCCTGAAAACCGCTTTCACCAAAACGGCCTTGCCAGCGTGAAAACAAAAAGTCTTTATAACTTTGCTGACTTTCAGTATTACCCCGCATCAGTTCCAGCAGAATTTCCCCTTCAGCTTTGGTATCATATTGGGGTTCTATGGCCGGCTGGATCAGACTGATCAGGTCGCGGCGCGGTTCGGCATCCCCCCAGCTTTCCAGTGCATGGGAAAGCGGCAGAATGACATCGCAGTTCTGCACTGTTTCGCTCATGTAATCGGCAAGGCCCACCCGCAGTCCGGCATTAGCGAGATTTTCCTTCATCCGATAAGAAAGCGGCAGGGCGCTGAGCGGGTCCGCGTTGGAAATAAAAAGCACTCCGATACGGTTTTGCTGCAGCCGGTCCGAGAGCTGCCGCATATCGTAACTTCCGCCGACGCGGGAGAAATCAACAGCACTTTCAAAACTGACTGCATTACTGGTCATGTCCAGGGACCATTGCAGATAAGCGGCAAGCAGCGCCACCTGCAATCCTTCGGGCTGGGCCGTCGACACGCCTCCGGCAATCAGCAGCGGTTTTTCGGCCTCCCGCAGATTACGGGCAATTTCTTCAATTTTTTCTTCGGCCAGACCGGTGCGCTGCGCCGCATCCTTTAAGGAAATCTGCGGTACAACCTGTAAAACTTCATCCGCCAGTAACTTGCGGTTTGCACTTTTCCCATACAGATCCTTCAGCAGGTAAGCCAGTAAATAAAACTCACTTTTGGGTTTAATGGATTTCCGTTCCTTTGCCTGTAATCCGGTTAAGGAAACATGAGGTTCTAAATGGGTCCAGCGGAAACTGTCCTTTTTAACCGCTTCCCCAAATTGATTGGCATAATTTACAGGGCTGACAAAGGTTTCAAAAAGGTCTGCGCCGATAGTTATCAGGTAGTCGGACTGCTTCAGGTCGTAATGGGGGACGGCGGCTTTTCCGAACACCCGCCTGTTGGCTTCGCGGACATTCGCCTGCGAGAGCGGTTCAAATTCGGGGCCTTTTTCAACATTCATGCGGGAGCAAAACTGGTCAATCAGTTCCGAAAGCGTTCCCGTGGTTCTACCGGCCAGATAATAGTGGCTGCGCCCTGCCCCGCTTTCCGCTAACCCCTTCCGGATGCGGTCATAAGCTTCTTCCCAGGTGGTAATGCGCAGTTTACCTTTATTATCACGCATCATCGGGCGCTTAATGCGGTCGGGGTGATACAGGTGATAAAGACCCGCCTGACCCCGCATACACAAGGCGCCGTCATTTACCGGATGCCCTTCTATTCCTTCCAGCTTTGTAGGAAAGAGGCCGCGGTTTTCCTGATATACTTTTTCGTTGATCCGTACCGACATGCCGCAGTTGGCGGGACATTCGGTGCAGGTTGTTTTCCTGAAAAGCGGTTTGCCGGGATACACCTCCTCTTCCGGCGGAATGACCCAGGGTATCACCTTTTCATTGGCTTTATCGACTCCGCAGGAGGTTACCACTGCGGCGCCGGACGTCAATCCCAGAATTTTCAAGAAATTCCGTCTATCCATTCAAACATCCTCCAGCTTTCAGCTATTTATGACAGGTCACACAATCTGTAGGGGCGTTATTTTCCCGGTGGCAGGAGACACACCAGCCCATTTCCAGTTTCCGGACCTGCTCGATTTTTTCCATCAACTTTACTTCACCGTGACATTTGGAACAATCCAGGCCCGCTTTAATATGGCGCTTATGATTAAAGTGAACATAATTTCTTGCCGGAATGCGGTAAACTCTCTTCCAGGGAACCGGCTTGCCCTTATTCCAGTAATCGGTCAGCTTCTGAATTTCGGGGCTCTCTGTCCGCACGGCTTTATGGCAGGACATGCACTTCTGCACCGGCGGAATACCGGCAAAGGTGGATTTTTCCACTTTATCATGGCAGAAGGTGCATTTTAAACCTACCAGTTGCACGTGAACATTATGTTGAAAAGCAATGGGCTGCTCGGGCGTTCGCTTGTTACGAATCCAGAAGAAGCCAATTACAATGATGACCAGGATAAAGAAGATAAAATAGCCGCTTATTAGCAGTGAAATCTTGGGCCGCTTCAAATCGCTCTCCTATAGAATTTTCGGTTACCGGGTCTCTTCCAGTTGCTCAAACAAGTAAGCTATCACAGAACGGACCTGCTGTTCATTAAGGCCCAGATCCGGCATTGGTGGATAACTGGGGCTGATATCATAAGGATTTTTCACAAATTCAATCAATTCATCTTTCTTGTTGGCGTATTTGGGCAGCACTTCGTTGTAGGGCGGACCGACCAGCTTTTCATCAAAACGGTGACAACTGCTGCAGATATTCTGGTAAACATCGCGTCCCAGCGCCAGATCGACCTCCACTGCTTGTGCGCGCCCTGCTTCCCGTTCTTCCCGCAAACTGGTTTCCACTTCCTCCGCCCGCTGGGTCAGCAGTTCCAAATGATTGGCAACTGCATTTTCGCGGGCAAAATGGTCATTCACAATCATGAAAATGAATATAATGATAAACAT
>JBAPTX010000262.1:0-2094 GCA_049282375.1 Calditrichia bacterium | reverse complement strand
TTTTAACCGGAAAATCACTGGGAATTTTTGTGCTGGGCGCCCTGAGTTTTGCAGTGGCAACAGCCAGCGGGCTGCTGTTTGCCCGTTTCATGAACCTGTTTTTGAAAGATAAAATCAATCCGCTGGTGGGTGCCGCCGGTGTATCGGCCGTGCCGGATTCCGCCAGGGTGGTGCAGATGGTGGGTCAGAAGGAAGATCCCAATAATTTTCTGCTGATGCATGCCATGGCGCCTAATGTGGCCGGTGTTATCGGCTCGGCAATTGCCGCCGGTATTCTTTACAGCGTGCTGACCGTATAACATAATATCATTTTTAATTAATTTTTGGGAAACAAAGCCGAAATATTTTCCTCGTAATGCCACTCCGTCCGGGTATTTTTTCTTGTTTTCTTCTGTACTAAAATTATTTCACCCCTTCAGGGTTATGATTTACAGGAAATTTATAAATGATATATCAGGGTGATATGGCTTGAACCCGGAGGATTGTCGTGATTATAGAAAATTTTGGCACCAAAAAAACTCATTTTTTTTTTGGCTGTAATCAGTTTAGCATTCCACTCTTTACTGCCGGATATTAAAAACACGCTGGAATATGTTTTTCATAATATGGCCGGCAATGGCGGGATTCTCTTTAAGGCGCCGGGTGGAATAGGCAAACCATTCGGTGCCGAAAGGCACATATACGCGCAGGCGGTGCCCCGCGTCCACAATAATTCGCCGCAGTTCATGGTCAACCCCCAGCAACATCTGGAACTCGTAATCCTTTTTATCCAACTTTAATTCATCAATCAGCTGCAGCGCTTCCCACACCAGTTTTTCATCATGAGTGGCAATGCCAACGTAACAGCCATTGCTCAACAGCTTGCGTAAAACATAAGAATAATTGTAATTTATAATGTCTTTATCTTTATAGGCATAAATACGCTTTTCGTTATAAATTCCTTTGCATAACCGCAGGTTAGGTTTTTCCGGCAGCAACTGATTGATATCTGCCACCAGCCGCCGCAGATACGATTGAACCACCGTCCCTACGTTATCATAGTCTTGTTTCAGCCGCCGGTAAATTGCCAGCGTCTCATCGGTGGTGGTTACATCTTCCATATCTATGCGGACAAAATTGTTTTGCTTTTTAGCTTCTTCCAGGAGTGTCCGGATATTTTCGTAGCAGAATTCATTGTCAATTTTCATTCCCATGTGGGTGGGCTTAACGGAAATATTGGCATCCAGTTTTTCCCTGGTTATGGCTTGCAGCGCCTGCTTGTACATCTCCACTGCCGTTATCGCATCCTGCCGGTTGCTGACGGATTCCCCCAGAACATCAATGGTGGCGCACATTCCCTGGGAATTCAGTTCTTTAACAGTTGCAACAGCGTCATCAAGGGTTTCCCCGGCGATGTAATGCTGCGAGAAATAACCGACCACCGGCCGGGGCACGAAAGGTAAAGTTTTTGCAATCAGGTGATTCAACCAGTTCAATTTATCCTCCTGTTCCGATGCGATAATTTGCCAGAGAATATAATTTTTTTCACAAATTTTGTCAATTGATTTTAAAAATGTATGATGGTACAGTGCTATTAAAGACGGACTTTTTATAAACAGTCAGAATGGCTGCTTACCGGAAGATTGATCGTTCCGGCAAATCTGTCCCGGTTTAATTTCCAGTTATTTTTTGGCAGGGCTGTCCAGGATTTCGCGAACTTTGCGGGCAATTTCAAGCGGGGCAAACGGTTTCTGGATAAATGGATATTCCAGGTCCAGAATTCCGTGTTTACTGATGGCTTCGTCTGTATAACCGGACATGAACAGTATCCTGGACCGGGGTGATATTTGCTTCAGCGCCTGTGCAAATTCCTTTCCGCTCATCTGCGGCATCACCACATCAGTAATGATCATATCGAACAGGGCGAGTTTATCACCATAACGGGCCAGGGCATCGCTGCCATTTTCTGCCGTAGAAATACGGTATCCATAAGCACTTAGTACGTCAGTGATCAGTTTTCTCATTCCTTCTTCATCTTCCACTACCAGTAAGGATTCCGTTCCATTTATATCTTCCTTTATTTCCTGATGATCCGTTTCAACAACGCTTCCATCC
>JBAPTX010000261.1:0-5980 GCA_049282375.1 Calditrichia bacterium | reverse complement strand
ACGCTGCGAAGCCTGTCAGGGAGACGGCGTAAAGAAAATCGAAATGCATTTTCTGCCGGATGTATATGTCACCTGTGAAGTTTGCCGGGGCAAGCGCTACAACCGGGAAACCCTGGAAATCCGCTACCGGCAGAAATCCATAGCCGATGTGCTGGACATGACGGTCACGGATGCACTGGAATTTTTCAGTAAAATCCCGGCAATAAAACGCAAGCTGCAGACGCTGAACGATGTGGGACTTGGCTATATTCACCTGGGCCAGCAGGCGACCACTTTAAGCGGCGGAGAGGCCCAGCGGGTAAAGCTTGCCACGGAGCTGAGCAAAGTCAGCACCGGCCGTACTGTTTACATTTTGGATGAACCCACTACAGGTCTGCATTTTGCGGATATATCCATGCTGCTGAAGGTACTCAATAAGCTGGTGGAACGCGGCAATACGGTCATTGTTATTGAGCATAATATGGATGTGGTTAAAACAGCCGACTGGATTATTGATCTGGGCCCGGAGGGCGGTGACGAAGGCGGCCGGGTGGTTGCTGAAGGCACTCCGGAGCAGCTTGCTGAAATAGAAAATTCCTACACCGGTTTGTACCTTAAGAAAGAGCTGGAGAATTGGAGGCGGTTTCAAAAAAGTATGCCTGAGGAAGAAATGGCCGTTTCCTGAGATTATTTTAATTTGTTTGCGGTTCCCCATAGAATTCCCCATTCCTGTTTGGAAAAATTGCAGCCGGCACCTATTTTTATCCGTCATTATTAACCGGAGAGAAGCTAATGCCCCACCCGCGCGGATTTGCCAGTGATAATAACGCCGGCGTTCACCCCCGAATTTTAGAAGCAATGATGCACGCCAATCGGGGTCACGTTGTTGGCTACGGAGACGACCCCTTCACAGAGAAAGCCCTGTCGAAATTCAAAGAAATTTTTGGTGAGCAGACGGAAACCTTTTTTGTCTTTAACGGCACCGCGGCCAATGTGCTGGGGCTGAAAGCAATGACCGAATCCTGGCATTCGGTGATCTGCGGAGAGCAGGCCCATATGCAGGTGGACGAGTGCGGCGCTCCGGAGAAATTTACCGGCTGCAAACTGCTGCCGGTGCCGGATCAGCACGGGAAAATTCATGTGAATGATATTCAAAAACACCTGCACGATTTCGGCTTTGAGCATCATTCCCAGCCGAAAGTAATATCCATTACCCAGGCAACGGAACTGGGAACGGTTTACACACCGGGGGAGATCAGAGAAATTGCGGAACTGGCGCACAGTAATGATATGTATCTGCACATGGATGGGGCGCGGCTGTCCAATGCGGCGGTTTCGCTGAACTGCAGCCTGCTGGAAACCAGCGGCGGCGCCGGTGTGGATGTGCTCAGTTTCGGCGGCACTAAAAACGGGATGATGTTCGGTGAAGCAATTGTCTTCTTCCAACCGGAATTGGCCCGTAATTTTAAATATATCCGGAAACAGGGCATGCAGCTGGGCTCTAAGATGCGTTTTATATCCGCCCAGTTTCTGGAGCTGTTCCGCTACGATCTCTGGATGCGTAATGCCGAACATTCCAATCACATGGCGCAATTGCTCAAAGATAAAATCGCTGAGATTCCCCAAATCCGCATTAGCCGCCCGGTGCAGGCGAATGGGGTTTTTGCAGTTGTGCCAACGGAAATTATAAAGCCGCTTCAGGATTCTTTTTTCTTTTATGTCTGGGACGAAGCGGTTTCGGAAGTTCGCTGGATGACTTCCTTCGATACCACAGAATCGGATGTGGGCCATTTTGTTCAGGAAATAAAAGAGCGGGTAGAGATAGAATGAAATTTTTTAGTGCAGTTCAACGGTAAATGGTTGTGTTTTTTGGATCCTGTTATGCCTTAAATAATCAGAGATTTTTAAACCCGGAAAAAGAGCAGAAATGGCAAAAGGATATAAAGGCAGAAAAAGGGAAGCCCGCCTGCGTCCTACTCAGTTCAGTGTGGTTTATCAGGATGAGGATCTGATTGTAATCAACAAACCGGCCGGGCTGCTGGCGGTGCCTATTCCCAAATCCAAAGCAAAAAACGTCCGCGACCTGCTGAATGACCTTTTAAAACCGCAGCGGCAGCGGGCAATTATTGTCCACCGGATAGACCGCTACACCTCCGGCCTGATGGTATTTGCCAAACATCGAAAAGCACACGGTATTCTGGTGCGGCAGTTTTTGGACCATACCCCCAGGCGCGTTTACCTGACGCTGGTGCGGGGGGTGCCTTCACCGGAAAAGGGCGAGCTGCGCCACTATCTGAAACTGACGACCCATGGTTTCCGGCAGGTGGCGGTAAAGGACGAGAGCGAAGGCGGCACTCTGGCGGTTACCCGCTATCAGATTCGTAAGGCCTATGGTGACGAGGCCGCTTTGCTGGAAATTGAACTGGATACCGGTCTGAAAAACCAGATTCGGGTGCAGTTGGCGGAAGCGGGGCATCCCATAGTGGGAGACCGTCACTATGTGCGGGCGGAAAAAAATGCCCGGATCGATCATCAGGCGCTGCATGCCTGGAAGCTGGGTTTTAACCATCCCGCAGACGGAAAATATGTGGAATTTAAAGCAGACCCGCCGGACGATTTCCGAAAAGTTGTAGCCGCTTTGCGGAGGGAGTCTTCCTGAGGGAACCGGTTCGATTTACCAAACGCATCTTGCAAATGATAACCTGCCGCTGTAATTTTAGCCGATTTAAAGCAGTTAATCTTAAATAAGGAGCAGACGTTATGACAGAAATTCTGGATGTACTGGGACGGGAAATTCTGGACAGCCGCGGAAATCCTACCATTGAAGTGGAAGTTTTGCTGGAGAGCGGATTCATCGGCACTGCGGCAGTCCCTTCGGGCGCTTCCACCGGTGAGCACGAAGCGGTGGAGCTGCGGGATTTGGATGATAAACGCTTCAATGGCAAAGGTGTGCTGAAGGCGGTTCAAAATGTGAATGATGTGATTGCTGATGAAATTATCGGCATGGATGCCACCGATCAGATCGGCATTGATGGATTGATGATTGAACTGGATGGAACCGAAAATAAAAAAACGCTGGGCGCCAACGCAATTTTAGGGGTTTCTATGGCCGTGGCTAAAGCGGCAGCTCAGGCGCTGGGCCTGCCTCTTTATCAATACCTGGGCGGGGTGAATGCCAAAACTCTGCCGGCCCCCATGATGAATATTTTGAACGGCGGTTCACATGCCGATAACAACGTGGACCTGCAGGAATTTATGGTGATGCCGCTCAATGCGGAATCTTTCCGCGAAGCGCTGCGCATGGGCACAGAAGTGTTTCATTCACTGAAAAAAGTATTAAAAGAAAAGGGCTATAATACCGCGGTGGGGGATGAGGGCGGTTTCGCACCGGACCTGCGTTCCAATGAAGAAGCGGTGGAAGTAATTCTGGAAGCCATTGAAAAGGCCGGCTATAAGCCCGGGCAGGATATTTACCTGGCGCTGGATCCCGCCAGCAGTGAGTTTTATGATGCCGGTAAAAAATTGTACCTGCTGAAGTCGGAAGACCGTGAGCTTGATGCCGGTCAGATGGCCGATTTTTATGCCGATTGGGTCAGCAAGTATCCTATCATTTCCATTGAAGACGGCATGGCGGAGGACGATTGGGAAGGCTGGCAGGCCATTACCGAGAAGCTGGGCGGTAAAATTCAACTGGTGGGCGATGACATCTTTGTCACCAACACCGGACGCCTGCAGATGGGCATTGACAAGAAAGTGGCCAATTCCATTTTAATTAAATTGAATCAGATCGGCACGGTTACCGAAACCCTGGACTGTATCAATATGGCTCACCGCGCCGGATACAGCACGGTTATTTCCCATCGCTCCGGCGAAACCGAAGACCATACCATTGCCGATGTAGCTGTTGCCGTCAATTCCGGCCAGATTAAAACCGGTTCCGCTTCGCGAAGCGACCGCATTGCCAAGTACAATCAGTTGCTGCGGATTGAAGAACTGCTGGGAGACGAAGCACGTTTCTATGGCAGCCGCGTCCTTAAACATTAATTATTTGTTAAAACTGCCGGAGCCGCTGTTAACGGCTCCGGTTTATTTTTGTGATGAAAACAACCTATCAGACCCGCTCCAGAAAATATACCCGGCGGCCGGTAAAAGGCGCCCGTAAAAACCGCAAACCTTTTTTCTGGCTGCTGCTGGCTTTTATTGCCATCAGCCTTGCCATTGTTTTTCTCAGTGGAAATCAGTCTCTGATCCGGCTTTACCAGTTGCGGCAGGAGAAGCAGGCGCTGGAACAGCAGAAAACGCAGATCGGGCAGGATAATCAGGACCTGAAAGAGCAAATTGAAAAACTGCAGAAGGATGATGAGTACATCGAGAAAGTGGCGCGGGAAAAATATAATATGAAAAAGAAAAACGAAGATGTTTATGTGATCACCCCTAAATGACAGGCCGGCCTGCTTATCCTTTTCTCCTTTATATTTCCTGAGTTTACCTGCAATTTGAATAATATTTGCATTTCCCGCCCACCGGTTTAATATTTCCGGTCAAAAACCGGATCAGGCCTGCTCCGATGTCATCACTTTACCGCTCTGCACTTTTTATAATCATTATACTTTGCCCCCTTCTTCTTTATTCACGTGCGGGGCAGTATCAGATATTTTTGAATAAAGACAATCTGAGCTGGACCTGGCGCGGTCAGTTAAATTACAATTCTCCTTTTGCGGAAAATCACCGGTTTTTTTTGAAAGAGGAATTCACCAGTAATCTGTTCCGGCAAAGTGCCCGGGAAAATAACTGGAAGGACGAGAACACCCTTGAATCCGGCTGGCGCTACCATCTGTCCCAAAGATGGGATGCGGTGACCCGCCTGAAGTCCCATATTTTTTCCGATGAGAACAGTTTTGTAAAATTCAGCAAACATTTGCTGATGGAAGAACTGGCGTATACTTATGAAAAGAAAGTGCGGGTGGCGCCGGCCATCGGCTGGGCTGCGGAAGATATTTACAGTTTCCGGGATCAGGGGTGGTACACTCAGATTGATGTGGATGTAAATAATACCGATTTGGGCGGGTATCTGGGCAGCGGGGATGGTTTCAGTGCCGTTTACTGGTTTCCCAACCGTAAAAACCAGGAGCACCGCTATTTTCTTTCTTTCGAAAAAGAATTCTCCGAATATGCCCGCGATTCTATCCGCGTGGGGTATGAGTTCGTAAAGAATGCCTATTACATTTCCCCGGCGGATACCGGAGACAATCTGGAAAATGTAGAGATCAATGCCCGCTATCTTTACAACCGGCTGAATTACCGGCTCTCCGGCCGCAGCCGGCTGAATGTGGAAACCACAATTAAAAACCGCGATATTCTGCAGGAAAATCCCGCCCTGCGCAACCGGCGGGATGAATTCAATTTAAACAATAATGTGGAAGTTCAGTATCAGGGGCAGAAAGTGCAGGGACGGCTGGCTTTTATTAATAACCAAGTCACAAACCTGACCTCCCGCCGCACCGGCGGGGGCGCTGCGGCCCGGAATGACCTGGACGGTCTGCAGGCGGCTTTTAATATGATGCTGAACTGGAAAGCCAGCCGCTCGGATGAATTCCGTACTTCTTTTTCATACACCAAATACGAATACGCCTCCCCGGATACTGCCAAGAAAATTGATGAGGATGACCTTCGCTTTATCAGCGATCTGCAGTACAGCCACCGTTTCAGCGCATATTTCTCACTGAGGATTAAAGCGCATTTGTATTTGTATCATCAGATCTATATCCATTCCAGCCGCAGCGGCAACAACAACTGGAACCGTATTTACCAACTGACCCCGTCATTTAACTACCGCCTGCCCGGTTTACTGGAACATACCGCCCAGATAAAAATTCTGGCCAATTATACGGTGTACGATTTCGAGGAAGTGCTGCCGCAGGCCCGCAGTTATATTTACCGTAAAATGGTTTACAGCGATTCCCTTCGCCTGCACCTTACCCGATCGCTGGATTTACTTACT
>JBAPTX010000260.1:0-7167 GCA_049282375.1 Calditrichia bacterium | reverse complement strand
TTATTCCCCCTATTATCCGTACTGCTGTTGCTGGGAATCGGCTTTTCCCGGCAAAGTGGTGAAAAAGAAGATTCTCCGAAAATTGAAGTTAAAGAATTGAAGCAAATGCACCAGAGCATTTATCCCATGTGGCACAAGGCGTATCCAAGCAAAGATACCACCATGCTGAAGGAATTGTATCCCCGGCTGGTCGAACATTTTGAGAAAGTGAAAGCGGCTGATTTTCCTTCCGGTAAACCGGACCGGCTGGCCCGCTGGAATGAAGAAATTCAAAAAGTGGGTGAGGTGCTGGACCGTTATCTCGCCGGAATGCAGGCGCATGATCAGGAACAGATGTTGAGCGCCGCGCGGGACCTGCACACCCATTACGAAAACCTGCATAAGATTACCAATCCGCCGCTGCCGGAAGTGGAAGCATTTCACAGCGTGCTCTATTATGTCTATCATGATTACTTACCGGGAGAAGACTGGCGGAAAATCAATGATTCGATTGACGAATTCCAGCAGAAAATGGCCGCCCTTAAAGCTGCGGAGTTACCCGAATGGATGAAGCGCAAAGAAAATGCCTTTCGAGAAGCTGCCGGAGAACTGGACCGGGAAGTGGAAAAACTTGCAGATTTGAAGGGGAGTGAGAATCATGAAGCTATTGCAAATGCCATTGAGGACTTACACAGCGCTTATGTGAACCTGGAGCATTCATTGGAATAGTTTGTAATTCCCGGTCAACTGTTTAAGGCCGCTGAGAGGAACACTCTTTTCAGCGGCCTTTTTATATTTTTCATTAAAGCGCAAACGAAAGTCCCAACTGCGCCTCCCACTGGCTCTCGCTCAGCTCAAGCGCACCGGTCCACAATAACCTGAATGGATTATCGCCGCTGATGGTATTACCAAACGTTTTCAAAAAGGCAAAATGGATACCCAGGCCGGGCAGCAGGATTTTGGAAATCCCGAAAGCCAGATGCTGCTCTGCAACAGCGGGTAACAGAAGATTGAACAGAACTGCACTCTCCGGAACGGGCTGCTTACCATAGGAATAACCGGCACCGAGCGTTAACCCCTGCAATATATTGAACCGGGCGCCGATCTTATAAACGGTCATATCTTTCCAGCAGAATCCGGCGCCGTCTGTATCCCCCAGCTTCTGCTGAGTCAAATTGGGAAGCATGGGATTGGCAAGGGCGGGCACTGCACTGTAGAAAATCTGCTGAACATCCGCAGCCAGGGTAAGAGCGGGCAGCGGGCGAAAGGCAATTCCCGCATTCCAGGTAGCGGGAATATCAAAATCTCCGCTCCCGGCAAGCAGCCCCGCATATTCATCAAACGGCTGCATTGCCATTTTCGTCTGGAATGAAGCGCCGATCGTAAGTGCCGGGAAGATTCTGCCCAGGTAACCGATACGTGCCCCGTATCCCAGAGTATTGCTGTACCCGTTGTTGGTTACATCTTCCGGATTGGCTGAGAATTGTTTAAATGGCTGCAGGCCCCGTATTCTTAACCGCTGCGAAGCCAGAATAAGTGAAATGCCCACAGAATGGTGCGGGAACAGCTCCCGCCCGTAAGTGCCTGACAAGAAAATCTGAGAAAAATCCAGTCCGGTCGGCGGCTGCCCTGAATAGGTATCCGTATTATATTCAGTCGTAATTCCATCATTTGCATAAACAGAAAATGCCAGGGCATGCCCGCCGGGTAACTGTGCAGAAGCGCCCATGGAGGGGATTACAAAATACTGCTCTTTACTTTGCACCATGCCTGGCCCCAGAGCAAACAACCCGGGACCGGGCGGTCCGGTTGCCGGCGGATCAGGTTTTGCAATCACGTTGTATTTCCGTGAAGGGCTCAATACCGCAAATTCCACATCAAGACGGCGGTCCAGAAAGGAAACGGCTGCCGGATTAATTGCGGGAGCAAGGGAATTCAGGTAAAGTGCGGTGCCCGCTCCGGCCATTGCTTTATATTCTGTGCCGTAACCCGGAGAGAAGTAACCATTGGACCCAAACGCCTGCAAACTGAAAAAGACGATAAGGGCGAAAGGAAATAATCCGGAATGACATTTCTTCTTGCGGAGAAGCGGAAAGGCTTGCATCGTCTTTCCTCCTGTAAATTATGGATTGATCCGAAAA
Source organism: Calditrichia bacterium (assembly GCA_049282375.1). Lineage (GTDB taxonomy): Bacteria > Calditrichota > Calditrichia > RBG-13-44-9 > RBG-13-44-9 > JBAPTX01. The sequence continues at coordinate 5,047 of JBAPTX010000260.1, read as the reverse complement.
GAAAAAAAGCGCGGGGATAACCTTTTTCAAACAAAAAAAACCCCGTACCGAATGATACCGGGATCAGAATGGCTTCAGGTAAAAATAATCTGCCCGCCGGCGGAAAGTTCATAAAATTTGCCGACATTGATTATGCTGTCCACCTGCGGGACAAAATCATCAATAGTCAGTTTGAACATATCTACCGTTGCTTTGCAGGCGTAAAGCTTTGCACCGGTATCGGCAATCATCTCAATAAACTCGCCGATAGGCGGAATATCCAGATTTTCCATTTCCTTCTGCATTCTGGAAGTTGCAAAAGAGGACATTCCGGGCAGCATGCCCACCATTGAAGGAAGGTGCATGGCCGGATTACCAACAGTGGCCACCTTAATTTTGGACTGCCGTTTTTTCATTACCGCTTCCATGCCGAAAAACGTAAAAAACAGGTTGGCTTCAATCCCTTCCATTCGGGCTCCGTTTGCCATTATCAAGCCGGGGTAAATGCCCTCCAGTGAGCCTTTGGAAATAACAATGGAAATTTTCTGAATCGGTTCTACTGAGTTATCAGCCATGTGACTTTCCTTACAGTTAATGGTTAAACGCAACCCTGCGGTTTGCCGAATCCGGCAATTTTGGCGGATTTCTTTGCCGGCCCCTTCGGAAATAGCTGATACAGTTCTCCCGTGGGAATACCGCCTTCATTTTTCATCCGGCGGATGGTGGGGACCTGTCCTTTCTTTTCATAATCCGCCCGGATAAAATCAATTACCTTCCAGTGGGCAGGAGTGAGTTCTTCGATGCCCTCCTCCTTTGCGAGTTCGGGTGCCATTTCCCGGTTCCACTCCTGATGATTAACCAGATATCCTTCATGGTCAACTTCAACCGTTTTTCCGGCAAGCGTTTTGGTCGGCATGTTTACATCCTCCATTTTGATTTTGTATTAGTCGGCATTATTATTCTGCATAATCGTTTCGTGATTCTGTGCCATATTGCGGATGAAATCCAGCATGAAAATCATTCCCCGCTTTACCTCGGGATCGCTCATTTTTTTCATGATCTGCCGGTAGCTGACTTTTTGCTCCACCGGTATATCCATCTGCCTGTAAAAATTCATGGCATTATTTACAGTGCTCAGCATCTCCGGCTGTGTCAAACTTTTTACCGTCATTAAAATTGTGGTGATGTTTTCCCGCAGATGCCGTACATCTTCTATGGTAAAAGAACTCACGATCGTATCGGCAATTTTGAGGATTTCCCGGCCGAATTCAAAATAGCCTTTTTTCTCCAGTTCATCCAGCGACTCCATAAGCTGAACCACCATCTGCTTGCCCAGCGGGGCGGCGTCTTCCACAAAACCGGCTGCGCTTTCCATTTGATCCATTAAACGGGCTAGATTGCGGGTATTCCGTAAAACCTTCTTCATCAGAAACAGCAGATCGGAAATATCGAAATGATGGGCCACTTCATCCATTTCCGTTACTGCAGAATTAAAGACCTCTTTTCCGATCAGGGTCAGATCTTCTTTTAACTCCTGCATTTCCCGCTGACGGCGCTGCTGCTGCTGAATGTAGCCGGTCATCAGTTCCAGCTTTTGATTAATCTCAGCCAGTTGCTGTTCAATGTTTTTATTGTCGGTCATTATTGCCTCTTTCCTGCCATATTCATTTGCGCTTCAATGGGAAGTTCTGCGCCTTTCAGCAGCAGATTCCAGTAAACCCAGCGGAACATCATTTTGCCCCAGTGATTCATGCGGGTTTCCTGCAGCAGCGAAAAGGGCCCTACACCCGGCAGCGGGAATTTCCCCGGCAGCGGCTCCACATCATAATTGAAATCAATTAAAAGGCCTTTGCCGAATCCGGACTCAATAAAGCAGTTGGCATGGCCGTCGAACTCAGGATTGAGTTTCCTGCCTTCGATAAACCGGATGATATTTTCCAATAGAACATCCGCTGCAAAGTGGGCAACAGAACCTGCTTTAGAACTGGGCAGATCCGTGGCGTCTCCAATAACAAATACATTCTCCCACGCTTTCGACTGCAGGGTTTGCGGGTCTGTGGGAACAAAAAAGAGATCATCGCCCATTCCGGATGCCTCAATCACTTCCGAGCCCATGTTCGTGGGCACCGTTACCAGCAAATCATAATCAACTTCCCGCTCGTCCCATGAGATAATTATATTATTTTCCGCATCCACACGGGCAATATTGAATTCCGGAATCAGTTTAATATTTTTATTTTCCAGAAAATTGCCCAGTAACTGCGCCGCCCTCGGTTTGGTGAAAGCACCCGGCAGCGGTGTCACATATTCAATTTCAACTTTATCGCGGATGCCCTGGTCAGTGAACCACCAATCCGCCAGAAAACTGAACTCCAGCGGTGCTACCGGGCATTTTATCGGCATTTCCACAATATTGACGACCATTTTGCCGCCTTCCCAGTGTTTCAGAAACCCATGAAGCGCCACACTCCCTTCCAGCGTGTAAAAATCAAAAATGTTCTTGCGCCAGCCACCGTTCAGCATTCCTTCTGTTTCCGCAGGATTTATCCGGCTGCCGGTTGCCACAATCAGAATGTCGTAACTGAGCAGTTTTCCATTCTGCAGCTTTACCCGGGTGCTTTTGGGCTGTATTTCTTCTATGGCAGAAATGATTACTTCCACATTGGGAGGGAAGAAATCGCGTTTGGGTTTTACCACATCCTGCTCTGTGTAAATATTGAACGGAATAAATAAAAAACCCGGCTGATAGTAATGGGTTTCGCGCTCATCAACCAGCGTAATCTGCCACTCTTCCTTATTCAACACCGGGGCCAGCTTATTGGCCATAATTGTTCCGGCAGTTCCTGCACCAAGAATCAGCAGTTTTTTCATCTTGATCCTCACGTGGTTAGTTCATTACGCCTTTGCCGTTTTTTCCGGACGCTGATGGCCGAACAGCAGCATTTTCATTCTCTCACAACTGATCCGCAGCCGGTAAACCTCACAGCTCCGGCAATCCTGTGCCCTGCATTTGGCTCCGGGTTCCTCCAGATTCCAGCAGGGACCAATGGTTTCGTAATAGGCCCTGCAATTGCGGCAATCATCGTCCAGTCCGCCCTTGTATTGCCAGCACGGCACCAGCGCCATTAAATGCTTAATACCCGAAATATTCAACCCGTCTTCGCTGATCAGTTTACGGATGCATTTAAGCCTCTCCATATCCCGGGCCGAATACATGCGATGCCCGCCGGGCGTTTTATGTGGAAGCACCAGACCTTCCTGCTCGTACATCCGCAGGGTCTGAACGGCAATGCTTAACAGTCTGGCGGTGGTGCCGATGGTAAAAACAGGTTCAAAATCACTCATATCGGATTTCATAAATTTTACTATTTACCTTTTTCACTTAAACCAAAGCTACATTGCATACTGTAGCTTTTCAAAAATAAAAGTTATCTGTGAAAATAACAACTAACAAAATAAATTTGTTATATCTTTGATTATGGGTAAAAATATTGGTTGTATGATAATAATTGAACAATACGCGCAGTTAAACCAACTGGTGCAGAAATTTTTATAAAAGAAATATTTTCACAAAAAAATCTATGTTCTCTAGTTTTCCGCTCTGCAGCATGGAATCGAACCTTCACTCCATCCCCTGCAGGATCCCAAAATATTCAGATTTATCGGGCTCCCCATCAGGGGCAAAAGCCCGGTAATCGAATACTCCTTTCATTCACTACCTGAAGGTGGTGTCAATTGAGAGGGGCTGACTGACGGTATAAAGTAAAATTAATTTCGGTAGCAGTCCATGCTCAACTACACCCGGCTTTTACCCGGTGAATAAAGCTGCACCAAAGATAGGCGGGGCTTCAGCCCAAAAGAACATTGAGGATCCGGCCACACTCAGGGCCAGCGGACAATGAAATGATTGAAAAATTTTTGGATGGTATGGGGATGGGATTAATACCTGAAATATATTAAAAAAAGCCCACGATTTAAATCATGGGCTTACTGAGAAGAAAATGCCGGTTTCTAAAATTTATTCAGCATCAGAATAAATCTGCTGCGCCAGATAATTTTCCATTCCTACGTTAGCAATCAAATCCTGCTGGGCTTCAATCCAGTCCACATGATCTTCTTCATCCTTGATGATTTCTTCCAGAAGCTGACGGGTACCGGCATCTTCCACTTCGCGGGAAATTTTGATGCCCTGCCGGTATTGCTCAATCCCCTCGATTTCAGCATCGAGCTGATCCTGCAGATTTTTTTTCATATCTTTGTGAAAGGTGATTTCACGGTTCATCTTCATTTTTGGAGTGCCTTCCAGAAAGATGATGCGCTCCACCAGCCGTTCGGCATGATGCATCTCCTGCCTTGATTCCTTTGTCAGAAAACCGGCCAGTTTTCCGTAGCCCAGATCTTCGCAGCTTTCGCTGTGCAGAATGTACTGCATTATAGCATATAATTCCCCTTCAAGGGATTTATTTAAAGCTTCAATAATTTTGGGGGAACCTTTCATTTTGCCTCCTGATCCATTTTGATTTTCATCTATGCCATTTTACGGCTTAAATAATTTGCTTCGCCCATCTGGGAAATCTGTTCCACCTGCGCTTCCAGCCAGTCAATGTATTTTTCTTCCCTTTTCAAAAGCTCCTTTAACAGGTGCCGGCTGCCGTCATCATCCGCATGGCGGCAAATGGAAATGGTTTTATTCATCCGGCTGATAATTTCCTTCACCAGTTTGATATCATTTTCCAGTTGCAGCGGCACCCGGTTGCCGACTGCAATTTTCATATAGCCACTCATGTCGGGCCTGCCATCCAGGTATAAAATCCGGCGGATAATTTTTTCGGCGGATTTCATGGCTACAATGGAGGCGTCCCGGAAAACATCAGCAAGATGGGGAGTTCCCCAGTTGTTGCACATTTCGGAGTGAATAAAATACTGATTAATTGCGGTAAGTTCTGCGGTTAAAACTTCATTAAGCTGCTGCAGCACATCAGGATTACCACGCATTTTCGTTCTCCCATTCTTGTCGCTGCAAAATTATGACATTTCAGCGGCAGGGTCAATGAGAAGTAAAATCGAC
>JBAPTX010000259.1:0-7467 GCA_049282375.1 Calditrichia bacterium | reverse complement strand
AATACCGGCAATCAGCATTGCCCACACGATATATTTCTTTATCCGGTTTTCCGAAATATGTTTGAGTAAAGCTGTTCCGGCAAGGGCGCCGATCGACATTCCCACAGTAATGATGATCCCGATTTTATAATAGATGTGGCCTAAAATAGCGTGATCAACTGCTCCGGTGGCAGCGGTAATCAATATCATAAAAAGAGAGGTCCCCACTGCAATTTTAGGCGGCAGTAAAACCCCCACAATCAGGACCGGTGTTTTCAGAAAACCGCCCCCGATTCCCAGCAAGCCGGCAAAAAAGCCGGCAATTAAGCCCACAGAAATCAGGGCAGGAATACTGCAAAGGGTGGTAGGCGTGGTTTTGCAATTTATAAAAGGGGGTATAAAATTAAAATGCTGGAAACCGCGCGCCACATAATTGTAGGAAGAATCTGTGGGAATGCGCATGGTAAAGATTAAATATAATACGATGACCAGAAGAGTAATTTTTAAATAGAGGTTGGGAATTATGGTGGAAAAATTGGAACCGATAATGACCCCGATAATGGAGCCGATTTCCATAATCAGGCCGATTTTAAAATTGACATATCCTTCTTTTACATTGCGAAGCGTGGCTACCAGTGTAAAGGGAACCATGGCAAACAACATTGTCCCGGCAACCAGCTTCAGATGCATACCATAAATTAAAACAATGAAGGGAATCAACAATAATCCGCCGCCCAGGCCCACAACAGCGCTGGCGGTGGAGGAGGCAATTGCAAGCAGGAAAATCAGCAGGTCGTTCAGCAAGCGGCTTCCCCGGCTCCTTTCCGAAAATTAAAAAACCGGAGCAGTTTCCCGCCCCGGTTTCTGTTTTTACTTCAGCAGCAACATTCGTTTTAAAGCATAATGCCGACCGGAACTCAAGCGATAAAAATAAATCCCGGAGGCGAATTTCCGTCCATTGACTAAAATCCGGTATCGTCCCGCCGCCTGCGGCTGATCGATCACCGTCTGAACCTTTTCTCCCAGGATGTTAAAAATTTCAAGAACGGTATGGCCGCTTTCCGGCAGCGAATATTCAATGGTGGTGGACGGGTTGAACGGATTGGGATAATTCTGTTCCAGCGAGAAATCAAGCGGAATGTTTCCGGGTTCACCGGCAAGGCTGCTTACCGCATCTCCGTAATAACCGGTGCGCTGGAAGTTGCCCTGATAGGTAAACCAGGCATTCTGGCTGCTGCCGTTTGGATGATGAACGTCCAGAATAGCCAGGCTGTTGTTAGTGCCGCAGGCGATTTCCAGATCCGCATCTCCGTCTATATTTGCAATGGTGGGTGTGGATTTGATCTGCCCTCCCATAGGGCTGGGAAATCCGGCAAGCCATTGTGCGGCTTGAAAATCATAGGCGTACAAATTTCCGTCCAGCGATGAAAAAATCAGTTCAGGGTTTCCATTTCCATCCAGATCGCTGAAGACCGGCTGACTTTCGATGCTGCCGCCGGCTGAAAGCGGAAAGCCGGGCAGCAGATTCCCGTCATAATTAAGGCCGGTGATTTCACTTGCGTTATTCCCGAAGAAAATTTCCACGGTACCATTTGCATCTACATCGCATAAGCCCGCCGCTCCCCGGATGGCAGAGCCGCTGTTGTAGGTAAAATCCACGGATCCGTCACTTTTCACAACATGCAGAATTCCATCCTGAGAGCCTACTATTATCCGGTTTCCTTCCGGACCGGCGCCGTCCGGATCGGCAATAACCGGCGGAGCCAGCATGCCGTTCCCGGCGGTATAGGGGAAGCCCGTGATTACTGTTCCATCGCTGTTAAAGGCATAAATTTCCCTTCCCTGCGTGGCGGTCACAATATCAAGCTGACCATCTCCATTCAGGTCGGCTACTGCGCAGCCCCCGATAACGCGGTTGGCAGCTCCCATGGGATAGGGAAAACCGCTGAAAGCGGTGCCGTCGTGATTCAGCACCTGCAGGCTCCCGGCAAAGGTACCGAAAATCATTTCAAGATCATCGTCTCCGTCAAGGTCTGCCAGGCTCACCGTGCTGTAGATTCCCTCTCCAATGGTCCAGTTATATTCAACCGTTCCATCAAGGGCAATTACATACAAATTTCCGGTGCTGCTGCCGATTACGATTTCACGATCGCCATCATTATCAATATCGCCCAAAGCCGGGCTGCCCCACATCTGTCCCCCCAGGGTTTGCGGGAAGGCGCCGATATTCAGCCCCAGATAATCCCAGCCGTAAAATTCTCCGCCATTAGAGCCGGTAAAAATTTCCAGTTCCGGGGAGGCATCTGCATCAAATACCAGCGGGGAGGATTGAATGTAAGCAATGCCGGAGACCGGCCAGCCGTTTTGATAACTGTCTATATTTATGGTCAGAGAAACCTCTTTATCCAGAATCGTCCCGCTGGCGGTGGCGGCTTTAAGAGAAATCAGGCAATTCACTTCGCCGTTAGGCGCCAGCGAATCCACCCAGAACTCAAATGGATCGGTAATGTTGATGCCGACAGATCCCCCGTTTATGGCACCGTAATCTGCAAGACTGTCGGTAATTTCAACAAACGATTCCAGGCACTGCAATTCGGCACTGACGTTTGTGGCATTCTGCCATCCGGTTTCATTTTTCAAAGTAACCCGCAGCGAGGCGCCTTCACCCGGATTCAGCACTCCGTTCCCGTTATCATTTAAGATTTGCATAGAACTCGCTACAAAATTGATGTTGGGGTAGAGCGGCTGAGCAATCGCATTAAAGCTGTTCACCCGGCCGGACCCTAACCAGCCGATATAGCCGGGATTTACATCATCAATATTATCGGCGCTTTCGATGATGCGGTTTTCCAGCCATGCCTGGGATGAATCCGGATACATGGATTTCAGCAGGCCGATGGCCCCGGCAACAATGGGGGAGGAAAAGGAGGTTCCCTGGGTGTACTGGTATCCTCCGCTGCTGATGAAAGAAGTTGTATAAATTGAAGAAAACGGCGCCGAAATGTCCACTGAATTGCCGTAATTGGAAGAGCTGTTTTTGCTGTCGTCCTGGTCGGTTCCCGCCACGCAGATCACATTGTTGTAATCGGAAGGATAATGGGGGGTTGTATTCAGATTTGTATTTTCATTTCCGGCGGAAGCAACGATGATGGCGCCATAGGTATCGTGCGCAACATTGATAATATTCTGCCCGAAACCGCCGCCCCCGGTGCTTCCCCAACTGCAGTTGATTACATCTGCACCGGTGCGCGCGGCATATAAAATGCCGTCATAGCCGTTAATCAGGTATTGATAACCATCATCCGCCCCCACTTTACAGGGCAGAAGTTTTACCCGGAATCCCATACCAGTAACGCCTAAACCGTTGTCCGTTACCGCGGAAGCGCAGCCGGAAACGGCGGTGCCGTGGTCGCTGGCAGTGGCTTTGGGATCATTGTCTTCCTGCGGTGAATTATGATCGTAGCCCACAAAATCCCAGCCGATCAGATCATCCACTTTTCCGTTGCCGTCGTTATCAATGCCGTCCTCATCGCCGCCGCTGGCAATATTCCCGTAGTCGCCCACCACATGATCGCCGTCCACATCCTCTCCGGGATTTACCCAGATGTTGGCCATCAAATCGGGGTGATCCCATTCCACACCGCTGTCCACAATGCCAACAACGATGGAGGTGTCTCCGGGAACAAATCCGAGGCTGGTCCAGGTGCCCCAGGCCCAGTCCGCCATTGTTTTAAATGAATGCCACTGGCTGACCATAAAGGGGTCGTTGGGAGTATAGGGGCCGAGAAAAACATCCGGTTTGCACAGCGGTTCGTATTCTGCGGCGACAATCCATTCATTTTTACTGAATGCGGTAATGGCGGCTTCCAGCGAACGGGACTGCGGCAGATAGAGCCGGTAAATATTGGCGAGTTTCACCTGCCCGTCCCGGTCATCCGGGCCGGCCGAGGCGAGCCACTGTTCCATTTTTTCAATTTGAAACTGCTGTGCAAGCAGATCAAAAGAGGAAAGCCCGGTTTGCACAATCCCCTGTTCCGCGGAGAAAGCCATGCCATCCACCTCCGGCTGAAAACAGACGAGAATGCGTCCATCGGCATAATCCTGCGCAGCTGCTGAAAAAACCAGCATCAACAGTACCGCGAGCATCAGCGGAAAAGTCGTATGCCATTTAAAATTCATCTTGATACTCCCTTTTTAAGATTATCAAATTTATTAAGCGATTTAATATGAAAAAGAAAACAAAGACAAACAATTGTTAAAATAAAGTTTTGAATGTCTGTTCAGTCCGGATGATTCTGAACAAACGGGCTGTAAATTCAGACAGCCGCCAGCGCCTGATCCAGGTCCGCCAGCAGGTCTCCGGTTGCTTCAATTCCCACTGAAAGCCGCAGCAGTCCCCCGGTCACACCGATGGCGGCCCGCTCCTCCGGGGAAAGATAAATATGGCTAGTGGAAGCGGGATGGGAAATCAGGCTGGCCACGTCTCCCAGGCTCACCGTAAACTGCACCAGTTCCAGATTATCCATTACCCGTTTGGCCGCTGCAAAACCGCCTTTCACTTCAAACGCCAGCATGCCGCTGAAGCCGTTAAAATGACGCTTGTTGAATTCATACTGCGGATTAGAAGCAAGCCCGGCGTAAAATACTTTATTAACGGCAGGGTGCTTTTCCAAAAATGCAGCAATTTCCGCGGCGCTGCGGCACTGCTGTTTCAGCCGCAGGCCCAGCGTGCGCATGCCCCGCAGCAGCAGCCAGGCGGTAAAGGGCGCCATAATACCGCCGTGATATTTCAACTGGGGGCGGATCCGCTCGATTTCTTCTGTAGAGCCGCAGACCGCGCCGCCCACCAGATCCGAATGGCCGCCCAAGTATTTGGTGGCGCTGTGAATCACCACATCCGCGCCGGCATCCAGCGGCGAAAACAGCGGCGGCGGCGTGAAAGTATTGTCCACCAGCAGCTTGCAGTTATGCCGGTGCGCCTGCACCGCCCACTGGAAAATATCCGCGCTGACCAGCAGCGGATTGGCCAGCGGCTCGGCGTAAAGCACTCTGGTATTGGGGCGGATGCTGTCCACCACCGCATCGATATCGGCGGGATTGACAAAAGTGGTTTCGATGCCCAGACGCGCCATATGCTCCTGAAACAGGTGGTAAGTGCCGCCATAGATCAGTTCGGATGCCACCAGATGATCGCCGGAGCGGCAGTAGGCCAGCACTGCTGCCGAAATAGCCGCCAGCCCGGAACTGAAGCTCAGGCAGCCATCCGCCCCTTCCAGGCCGGCAAGCGCTTCATTCAGGCTTTCCACAGTGGGATTGCTGTATCGGCTGTAGATGTAACCGGGCTGTTTCCCCACCAGAATATCGGTGCCGCTCTCCACATCTTCGTATAAATAGTTGCTGGTCTGGAAAATGGGCGGGCTGGCGGTACGCACGTTCCGGTAAGATTTCCCGGCGCCGCTGTGCACCAGGCGCGACTGCAGATCCCATTTGGGTGTTTTTTTCATGATGTGTTTCCTTTGAGTTTTATCCCTGCATTAAAAATAAGAAAAAAAGAATGCCCGTGCTTCGGGAAAATAGGTGCAGAATTGTTTAAGATTTTATTTGGAATTGTCCTCATAAAACCATATACTTATACAAAAAAAACAATTATTATCAAATCATTCTTTGAGTTTGGACCAGGCTTTCTTTTCTGTTTTGTAAGGAGGTGATGCGCCGGCAGCAATAAAGATATCGCTATCTTTATTCCTCATTTGGACAATTTTTGTAATATTAAACTTTTCAACCCGACCGGCAGAAAGCCATCTCAATCATAATACGCCTCTTATTTATTTCTTGTAAACATCAGTTTAATTACACAAGAACAGGAGGTATCTATGTACAAGTTTTACAGAGTTAGCAACTTTGGACTTTTTGCATTTCTTACAGTTTTTTGCTGCTTAACCGGCATCGTTCAAAGCCAGACCATTGACACCCTCTGGCATGAAGACTGGGAGGGAAATTGGGTGACTGATTGGCATGTCGATGGCGGTACATGGCAGGTAGGTGTACCCACCAGCGGACCCAACAGTGCCCACAATGGACAAAAATGCGCCGCAACGGTTTTAAGCGGTAATTATTCTACTACAGTGGATAGCCGATTGATCAGGCATACTTCTTTTGTAGTGCCATCGGCTTCACAAAATCCACGTTTACGTTTTTGGCACTGGTATAGTTTTTCTTCCGGTGATTATGGTAAAGTTCAAATTAAAGTTGGAAATAGTGGTTGGCAAGATATTTTCAGCAATTACCTTAATACAGGAAGTGGAGCTTGGTCATGGTTATTGGCTTAAGTTTCCCGGGCCTGATTCAGTTACGATTTATGGCTTACCTATAAATACAGTTGATGTTAATTTGTCGCAAAACTGGAGCATTATTTCCGGCGCCTCGGCCAATATTGCGGTTTCCGAAATTCAGGATCCGCAGGGTATTATCGTTCCCGGCACAATTTACGGATTTAACGGCGCCTATTATCCGGCAGACTCAATAACGCAGGGGAATGGCTATTGGATTAAAACCAGCGCTGCGGGAAATATCACCATTTCAGATACAAATGCAGCCAATGTTACGCTCGCCCGCCAACTGGCAGCCTTGCCCGATCTGGAGCAATTTCCTTCACTCACGTTCAGCGATGCAAATAATCGCAGTCAGAGACTTCATTTCAATGTGCTATTGGACAAACCAAAGCAGATAGAAAGCTTTTCGCTGCCACCCCTGCCACCTCCCGGCGGATTTGATGCCCGTTTTGAAGGCGACTACCGCATTTTAAATGGGGATGAAGGGCTGATCTATATCCAGGCATCGAATTATCCGGTAACTATCCGGGGGACAAATTTACCCATTGATCAGGGATATGGCGTGGAAGAAATTCTCAGTAATGGAGATGCTGGAGAAACCCACCGAATACAAACAGGCAAGGATGCGAGAATCAGCAACCCCGATGTAAGGAAATTGCGATTGTTTAAAACCGAAGCCATCCCGCTCACCTTCGAAGTCTCCCAGAACTATCCCAATCCGTTCAATCCGGTTACGCAGATTCGTTACGCGCTCCCCGCAGACGAAAAAGTGGAAATCACCATTTACAACATGCTGGGGCAGAAGATTAAAACGCTGGTTGCCGGGCATAAACCGGCCGGGCGCTATACGGTTACCTGGAATGCGACGAACGATGCAGGCAATCAGGTAGGTAGCGGAGTCTTTTTCTACCGGGTAAAAGCGGGTGAGCATCAGGCTTTAAAGAAGATGCTGCTGCTGAAATAGGTCGCCGGTCCTTGATAAATTCCAGTTTCGGTTAAAGGCGGTGGATCATAATTTCACCGCCTGTTTTTTTAAATCGGCCGTGCCGGATCTATAATAAAATTCACTTTCTAAATCTATATTCTTATGAATATATTTTCTCCTCCGCACATAATTCACTTGCACATCTTTATCTTTTTCGGTAATCTTTCAAAC
>JBAPTX010000258.1:0-2588 GCA_049282375.1 Calditrichia bacterium | reverse complement strand
CGGTTCGGATTCACGGTCCCCAATCAACTCTGAGATCACTTCACTGAAATCCAGCGGCCCTTCCTCCTCCAGAAATTCATCGGGATATTCCCGCTCATCCGCAGGCGGTTCCTTGGTTTGAGAAGCCGGATTTTCGGATTCGGATTCCAGCGGCTTTTTCTCGTATTCATTAATAAAAGAATTCAGCCGGCTGTCGATCTCTTCCTCAGATAATTCCTCTTCATTGTGTTGCTGAACGGGCGGCTGTTCTTCTTTGCCGGGATCTGCCGGTAAAGGGATTTCTGTTCGCTTTGTCTCTATTCCAGCAAAGGTATCATCCAGTAATTCATCGAATTCTTCATCATTTTCCCGTTGACTGCGGATACGGGTTTTTTGAAATGTATCCGCCGCATCTTTCATGGGATCGCCTGCCTCCCCGGGCTGTTCAGAATCTGTTTCAGCAGAAATACCTGCGGTATCTGCCGCAGCCGGATTGCAGTAGAAATAATGCAGCCGGTTTTCTTCAGCAAGGGCCTGCAGGTTTAAACTCTCATTTACCCGGCTCAGCGCTTTCCAGGCGCCTGCCATTTGGGGAGAACAGGCGACCGCTGTTTCCAACTGGTGCTTGGCAGCGTCAATATCGCCGCTTTCAAAGAGTGTCAGGCCATAAATGTAATGACCAAAAGCATATTCCGGGTGGTGCGATACGCCCTTTTTGCAAACATCAATTGCCTGCTGCAGCTTGTCCTGCTCCAGCAACTTAACCGCCAGATGGGCAAACAGCAGAGAATCAGGGCGGGCGTCCACAACCGTTTTGAGGTTTTCTTCGGAATAGAATTCTGCCATACTTAATCTCCCCGTTTATTTTTAAAATAAACCGTCATAACTGCAATTATTCACCATGCTGCCACCGTTTGCGTTACCACATCTTCCACCAACTGATCCACGGCTTCGGAGATGGCCAGATCAATTTCCGAACGCAGCGCCTGCCCGGAAATTACACCGAAACGGGAAAGGTTGGTTTTCCACAGCGGTTTATCCGTATGCAGATTCAGGCACTCGGCGCGCACATTAACGATCATCTGATATTCCTGCACGGTTTCCGTCTGGGTAATACTTACCGGATTTTTATTAATGGAAGCGATGCTCCCGCGCAGCACCAGGTCGGCTGATTCCGCATCATCTATAATGCGCAAAGAGTTATCCTGAATAAATGCCTGGGTCACTTTCTGCATAAACTCTTCGCGGACGTCGGGATAATTGGTATTGTTCTCAAAATCTTCAATATAAATCGTTTCCAGATAGGAGGGCAGCGCTCCGCGAAAAGAATACTTTACACACCCTGCCAGGCTGACCAGCAGGAAGATTAACAGAAAGCTATTGAATTTCATAATCTTTGATCTTCCGGTAAAGCGTTCTTTCGCTGATCTGCAGCGCATTGGCGGCTTTGCGTTTATTGCCGTGATACTTCAGCAGCGCCCTTTTTATCATCTGTTTTTCCATCTCTTCAATGGGCTGCACATCATCGGAAAAAATGACCTCCTCATATTCTTCCACCGGTGAGCGATGGTTTTGATTCTGGTTCAAGTGAAGCAGCATTTCTTTCATTTCCCGGATTTCCATTCCCATGGAGAGCAGCGCTTTATAAATCAATTCCCTTTCCGCCTGATCTACCGTTGTCTGCACATGCATCGGCAGGTTTCCGGAAGGGTACAGAGGTTCTTCAAAATGAAGAAGGTGGTCCTTAACAAGGTTTTCATCAGCGGGTTTACCGGCGGAAAGAATGACAATTGATTCCACAAAATTCTTCAGCTCCCGCACGTTTCCCGGCCAGTTGTAATTCTCCAGGATTTCGCGGGCCTGCGGTGTAAATCCGGCAAATTGCAGATTGTTGTCCTGCAAAGTTTCACTGATAAAGTGGTCCAGCAGCAGCGGTATGTCTTCTTTACGTTCCCGCAGCGGTGGCACATCAATGGTGACCGCCTTCAGGCGATAATATAAATCTTTACGAAACTGGTTTTGCCGTACCATTTGACCCAGTTCGCGATTGGTGGCGGCTATTACACGGACATCCACTTTGCGAAGTTCGCCGCTGCCCACCCGCATGAACTCACCGCTTTCCAGTACCCGCAGCAGTTTTACCTGAGTCTGTAATGGTGTTTCGCCAATTTCATCCAGAAAAATACTGCCGCCGTCCGCCAGTTCGAAATAACCTTTTTTGGTGGCCACCGCCCCGGTAAAGGCTCCTTTTTCGTGTCCGAACAACTCGCTCTCCAGCAATCCTTCCGGAATGGCGCCGCAGTTAACCGAGATCATCTGTTTATCTGCACGGGGGCTTAATTTATGGATTCCTTTGGCAACCACCTCTTTCCCGACGCCGCTGTCCCCGGTGATCAGCACCGAAATACCGGTTGGTGCAACGGACATAATCAGTTCCACCACTTCACGGATGGCCTCGGAATTACCGATAATATTCAGGCGATCCTGCACTTTTTTATACTGGTTTAGAAGGGGCATTCCATCCTCAAATTTTCGATCTAAAAATAGCGGGAGCCATCAATAAAATCAAGAAATGATTATGAATTGCCGCGCCTGAAAAAAGGCCTTTA